>NZ_CEYEMI010000032.1:0-20443 GCF_982810325.1 Paraperlucidibaca sp. | reverse complement strand
GGCGGAAGCGGTGAGATTCGAACTCACGAACCCTTTCGGGTCGCCGGTTTTCAAGACCGGTGCATTCAACCACTCTGCCACGCTTCCATTGTGGTGCTGAACGGGGTGGGATACTACCCGTTTGGAGCTGCTGCCTCAAGCCTTAGGCTGTTGATTTTTGCGGTAATCTGCAAAACGACGGCGTGCTATTCGCAATAAATTCACGCTGAGTAGGGCGGCGATAACGGCGACAGGCCAAGCAATGGCCTCGGGTTGCCACAATGCGACTCCCGCGACTACTAAGCCAATCAAGCCCAAGCCGCCTAAAAGGCTGGCATCAGTAGGCCCGAGCTGGCGCGACTCACGTACGGCAAGAGCCATTGCGCGTGAAACACGGAGAGTTGTTGTTGAGCTGTGGTGATGCCGTAGTGAGCGCTTTGTTGGGCGGCGTGGGGCAACGAGTTTGACGCGTTCGGCATCGCTGAGCACGATCTCGGTAGCGTTTTCTAAGTCGTCTAAAAACTGCGACTCCATCACCGCGGCAAAGTCGGCATTTTCGATGGCCAAGTCGAGCTCGTAATTGCCCAGCCAAGATGCGGGATTCAGGTTGGTGGAGCCGATGCGTGCCCAGCAGCCATCGGCCACGGCGGTTTTGGCGTGCAACATGGCACCATTCCACTCAAACACGCGTACACCGGCTAATAGCAGCGGGCGGTAGCTAGAGCGAGCAAGCAAGCCTATCAACGGCAAATCGGAGCTGCCAGGCACGAGTAGGCGCACATCGACCCCATTTTTTGCGGCTTGGCGTAGGCTATCTAAATACGCCGGCGTGCCGACTGGGTAGGCATCGGTAATCCACATGCGAGTTTGCGCGAGGTTGATGATTAGCTGGTCTAAGCGAAATAGCGGGCTGTTTTGGGGGCGACCAGTAATTAGGCGAACGTTCGCGTTTTTTACGGTGAAAGGAAGTGGTGTATTAATGCAGTGTGGCTGTGAGCGCGGCTGCCAATCGCTGCCGGTGAGCTGCCAAGTGTGAGCGAAAGCGGCTTCCATATTGATGACAACTTCACCGGCAACGCGCACGCCGGTGTCGCGCCATGGGGCTTGGTCTGCATGCCCACGCCATTGCGCACTCTGACACCAGCCAGTGATGATGGCCTCGCAGCCATCGATGCTCATCAGCTTGCGATGATTGCGCACCATCCATGCCAATGGCTCGCCAAGGCCGGGCGTGTTGAAACGCCGAAATTCGCCACCAGCGTCATTTAGCTGCCGAACCCAACGCCGGCTGAGCTGATTAAAGCTGCCTAACCAGTCGGCGAGAACCATCACTTGTAGGCCGTCACGCGCGCGTTGGCAGAGCGCAGTGAGTAGGCTGCGGCCCCAGTCGTCGTCACAAATACGGTAGTTTTCAACAATGATGTGGCGCTCTGCGCGAGCAATCATCGCCAATGTGGCGGCTTCATGCTCGCTGCTGTCGCGCAATAATTGCAGGCGGTGGCCGCCTTGCTGAGCGGCACCGGTGGTGCGTTGAAACAGCGCCGATAAGCGCGGATCGGTGAGTGCAGGGGAGTCGCTGGACTCGCTCATGCCATCTCCTATTAGCGATTCACCAAGGGTGAGTCGGCGTTGCGTTTTAAGTAACTGGGCAGGTTACTTGCAGCGGTATTGAGCTGCTGAGCATCCACCAAAACTTCGGCGGCCTCATTCAACAATGCCTGCTCTTCTGGGCGCTCAAAATTGGGGTCGTGATCGGGGTTTTGTGCCTCGAGCTGCTTCTCAACTTCATCCCAAGCTTTGAGCTGCGCTTGCTTTTTCGCCACGCGACGGCGGTTCTCAATGGCTAAACGGCGTTCTTCTAAGGCCTGCTTCTCGCTCAAACGCACCTTCTCGTTTAAGGAGCTAGTGTTCTGCGCTTTAACATCGGCTAGCAGCTTGATTTGCTCATTGAGATAGCGAATGTCCGGGTTTTTCGCCTGCCGCAGCTTCGACGCCTGTTCTAATGCGCCGAGCTTAGATTTCCAATCATCAACTTGCTGATAGCGCGATGGCCGGATCGTGTCCCAAGGCATCGCGTGTGGCAAAGCTGACTCACCAATTTCTTTAGGATCAAAGACTTCAGGGAAGTAAATATCGGGCTCAACGCCTTTATTTTGCGTGCTAGCCCCAGAGATGCGATAGAACTTAGCTTCGGTAATTTTCAGCTGACCATGACCTAAATCACGAATCGATTGCACTGTGCCTTTACCAAAGCTGGTGCCGCCAACGACTAAACCGCGGCCATAATCTTGGATGGCACCGGCAAAAATCTCTGCCGCCGAGGCCGATAAGCGATTGGTCATGACCACCAAGGGGCCGTTATAGCCTACGTCTGGGTTACCGTCGCCCAAGGTTTCTAGGCGGCCTCGAGCATCGCGCACTTGCACGGTGGGGCCTGTGGTAATGAATTCGCCGATCAGGTCATTCACTTCAGACAGCGAGCCACCGCCGTTATTGCGCAGGTCTAAAATCAAGCCTTGAACGCGTGCAGTTTTCAGTTCGTCGATAAGCTTGCGCACATCGCGAGTGGTGCTGCGATAGTCTGGATCGCCATTTTGCTGACCTTGGAAGTCGGCATAAAACGCCGGCAGTTTGATCACGCCAATCTGCTTGGTTTCGCCATTACGAGTGACTTCGATAATCTTTTTGCTGGCGGCCTGATCTTCCAGCGCCACGGTATTGCGCACGATGCTGATGATTTTTCGTGCACCATCATCATTACCACTAGGAATGATCTGCAAACGCACGGTCGTGCCTTTCGGGCCACGAATCAGTTCAACAACTTCATCGATGCGCCAGCCAATGACATCGACCAGGTCCTTATCACCTTCGCCAACGGCAACGATTTTGTCGTTGGGCTTAAGTTGGCGCGCTTTATCAGCAGGGCCGGCTGGTACTAGGCGCACAACTTTGGTGTATTCGTCGTCAGTTTGCAGAACGGCACCAATACCTTCGAGCTGCAAGCTCATATTAATATTGAAATTTTCCGAATTGCGCGGCGAAAAATAGCTGGTGTGCGGGTCGTATGCACCGGTCAGCGAATTCATAAATAGCGAGAAAGCATCTTCGCTGCGGTTTTGGCTCAGGGCTTTTAGCTGTGAGCGATAGCGCCGCGTTAAGGTCTGGATGATTTCATCGTCGGCTTTACCATCGAGCTTTAACGACAGCGCGCCCGAACGCAGGCGGTTGAGCCAGAGCGTGTTCATCTCGGCAAGGCTGCCGATCCATGGCGCATCTTTGCGGTCGTTGAGCAGGCGCTCATTGCCGGTGAAATTGAGTACGCCTTTGCGATTCTTTTCTAAGTTGGTGAGCACAAACTGAAAACGCTCATTGGCGCGTTGTTGGTAGCGGTTAAAAATGGCAAATGCAGGGTCAAGATCGCCGGCTTTTAGCTGGTCATCTAAGCGCAGGCGTTGTGCTTTAAATTGCTCAATATCGCTGGCCAAAAAGTAGACATGTTGGCCGTCTAAATCGTTTAAATAGCGCGTCCAAATATCCGCAGAAAGCGCGTCATTGAGCGGTGTTTTGTTGTAATGCAAAACGCTGAGTTGGCGTGCGACTAAGCGTGAAGCCTTGGCTTGATCGGCGGTTGGCGATAGCTTTTTACTTGCCGCTACTGCCTTTGCTGGCGCTTTTACTGCGGCCTTTGCTGTTGCTTTAGTCGGCTGCGTATTTACATCGGCGGCGTAACACACGGTAGTCACGCTCAAGCACAGCAGAGCGCCGCTTACTCCCACGCCAAGGCGCGATAAGAAAGATAAATTCACAGCACGGGAAAGGGGCGAGACGGGCAGCGTGGGCATAAGCTTCTGGCACTGATTGGTGTGTGGGCGACGATTTTGGCGACGCAGTGTCGCGATGATAGCACCGCTAATGAATTTCTTCAGCGTCTCATCAAAGCGTAGATGAATGGCTAGCACTGCGGTATTGTCAGCGGCTTATTGCATATGCGGCACGCCGCAGTAATTCAGGCACGTGCGCAGTTTAGGAGAGTAACAATGGCGGCAATGTGCGGCCCACTAATGGTGGACGTGGGTGGTTTGACTCTAACGGCGGAAGACCGCGAAGTTCTTGCGCATCCGAATGTCGGCAGCGTTATTTTATTTAGCCGCAACGTGGACACGCCGGCGCAAATTCGCGCACTTACCGATGCCATGCGCGCCGTAAAGCCCGAGCTGCAAATCGCCGTAGACCAAGAGGGCGGCCGCGTGCAACGCTTCCGCGAAGGCTTTACGCGCCTGCCAGCCATGCGCCGTTTTGGCGAACAATACGACATAGACCCACAAGCTGCGATTGCAGCGGCATTTGAGTGCGGCGCCTTAATGGCCAGAGAAGTACGCGAAGTCGGTGTCGACTTCAGCTTTGCGCCCATCTTAGATTTGGATGCTGGCGTTAGTGGCGTCATCGGCGACCGTGCCTTTCACTCGCAGCCAGAGCCTGCCATCGCGCTCTTACGCGGCTTTATGCGCGGCATGAAATCTGCCGGCATGATGACCATTGGCAAACATTTTCCTGGCCACGGTTCAGTGGCCGCCGACTCGCATTTGGCCTTGCCTGTGGATGATCGCTCATGGGCCGAGATCGAAGCCTACGACCTGAAACCTTTCGCTGCACTCGCGACTGAGCTAGACGGCATCATGCCGGCGCACGTGGTTTACCCGCAGGTCGACCCATTGCCCGCAGGCTTTTCGCCATTTTGGCTGAAGACCGTGTTGCGCGAGCAACTAGGCTTTCGCGGCTTAGTATTTTCTGATGACTTGTGCATGGAAGGCGCCGTGGGCGTTGGATCAATTCAGGATCGTGTTGATGTGGCGCTGGCCGCTGGGTGCGATGTAGCACTGATTTGTAATCGGCGGGATGAGGTTTTGCGGGTTTTGAACTAGCGACTTTACTTAGTGATGGCCAGCAATCCGCTCTCGCTTAGGTAGAGTCGGTGGTGGTGAGGGGGCAGCCCGTGTTTCCAGGCCGTCGAGTAGGTCGGGCTGAAAGCCTTTTAGCGTGCTGATATTTAGATTGCTAGGGTTTAGGCCTGTGCGCTCTTTAAGTGTGTTTCGTGCATCACGCTCTTTGCGCCAGGCCAACTCAGCCGAGTGGGCAAGATAAAAAGCAGCGGCAACAAGCACAATGAGAGCGATCAATGCCGTGCTCGGTGCATCTTGCATAGCGGATGGCTGAAAGCTCAGCAGTGAAAAGAACAAAGTAGAAAGTGCGGGAGTTTGCTGCCACACCATAGTGGCAAGTAGCGCGCAAACGGCAGCTAACAGCGGCAGGCCAAACAAAAATACAGGTGAGCGCTTACTGTGCAAATACCAGTAGATTGCCCATTGTCGGTTCACGTCTAGTTGCTTGATATCTTCCAGTTGCATGCTCTTGGCCTAAGATCCCTTTGGTCACATGGCCATGATTAGCCCGAAGTCCGCGTAGAGTGTGGCTGCTCAAAGGAGTGTAGGCACTTTAATGCACACTTGGCAGTAGTTCCTTGGTACTTTTGTGATGAAGTGCAACTGAGGTATGGCTGTAGCTAAGCAATATTCTAGAGGTATTCGCCATGAGCCCAGAATCGAGGGCCATTTGGCTGGCTTATCCATTCACTATTGGTAATGATCTCAATAATGTTTGAGTGCTGAGTGGCTATGATTACGAATATCGCTAATGCAAAAATTGGTGCCTGCAGAGGGCCATTAGATATGGGGGCAGGAAGGCGAGAGAAGACACTTGCAATAAGAGCAATTAATATCATTTGTGAGACTGGGTAGATCATTGCACCGCTCAGCAGGCTATTAATACTGAAAGCAGCAAGGGCTGCAAGCATCGCTGCATCTAGTTCAAGGCGATGCCTCCAAAGGGTATGTAGTAGTCGTAAGCAAGCAGCTGACAGGAGTAGCCCACCAATTAACCCCCATTCGTATAGCCATTGCCAGACGATATTGTGAGGGTGGCTGACTAAGATTTCATCGGCCACATGATTAAATGTACCTGGGCCTATGCCCAACCAGAGATGGTCTAACCAGTTGTTAAATGAAAATAAATAAATTTCTACACGTTGGCTGCTGCCAGTGCGTATGAGGGACTTTGATACTCCATCACCGAGTGTAGCCTGTGTAATTAAGTAGCTTGTAAGGGCAAGTATTAGAATACGCCAAGCGAGTCTAGTCATTTTTGGAGCAGATAAAGTATGAAGTAACGCAAGTCCAACGCAGTAGCCAAGGATATTTGCCCTGCCGTTATCGAGGAGTAAGCCAAATAAATAAAGTGCTGGTAGAAGTAGCGCCAGTAAATGTTGTCGGCGCCGTTCAAATACACTCATGGCTAAAAAAACTAATGGAAGTGTAGCATCACCGTACATGCGGATATTATCAAAGCTGTAATTCCAGGCGCGTACTGGGAAATGTATGGTGAGTTCAGCGATTAATTGAATGCTTGGTATTAAGGGCAGAAGCGCTAAAACTAGCAGCCAATGATTATGCTGGCTGCTTTGCCTGCAGTGCGTTGCTATAAGCGTGCATGATAGCGCGATTAATATAGTGAGGCTAACTTCCTGCAGACCAATGGAAGGCTGAGCGCTGAACAATGCTGAGGTGACTCCGAGCATCGCTGAAATTATCAGTAGCTTAGTGGTGTTTCCTGAGGGAAGCTGTAGTTTATGCTTCCATGCTACAAGGCTAAATATAAAGAATGTTACTACTTGAAGTACACGAAGCTCGTTGTAGTTTTGACCTGAGTAGCCCAGCGAGCTATAAGGTTGGAGAATATATGCTGTGCAGGGAACTAGAAATAGTGCTATCCAGGCAGAGTATGCAAAATATTGATCTTTACTTGGAGGCATTTTCTAAGTTTTACTGGCTAAGGTCAGAGTAAAGCGCTGATTTATATAACATCAAAGCCTAGTGAGGTGGCGAAAATAAATTCGCTACCTCACTATTAGATTTTGGATTATGAAAGCTCGGTGCTTACTTTTGTCATAGTTTCGTTAACTTTGCTGCCTACGAGTGAAAATGCACCAATAGCTGCGATCGAAACCAAAGCCGCAATTAAAGCATACTCAATAACAGTTGCACCCTTTTCATCACGGCGCAGTTTAGCTAGCAACTCTTGTAATTTTTTCATGTGAAGCTCCTGGAGGAATTCTCCGGTATCGTTGCCGGATAGACAACAGTGTAACTATTAACGTCCAACTTTCCAGTGTTAGAGACAGCATTTTGTCGTAAACATGTAATATTTTGTCTTAACTATTGCCAACTATATCCACAGCTTGCGGTAAGTTGATAGGATCCGAATTACGTAAATTTTGCCTGTCTGTGTCAGGGATGTCTATGAATAGCCGAGTGATGATGTTGTTGGCGTTATTGTTAATCATTGGCGCCGGGGTGGCTGGCTATCTGGGGTACAAAACCACAGAGGATGCCAAGCAAGTGGCGCTTGCCGCTGAGCAGCAGGTGGTTGAGGCTAAAAAGAAAGCCGAAATTACTGTGCCTGGTAAAGAGTCAGTCGTCGTGCTTAAGCAGGATGTCGGTCTTTATCATGTGCTAACGGCCGAAGACCTCACCATAGACTACTTGAAAGTAGTTCCGCCGCGTAGTTTCCGAAAAATTGAAGAAGCACTCGACCAGCCGGTGCATACGGAACTGCTGGCCGGCACTATTTTAGAGCTTGGTCATTTGCAGCCTGGCAGCGATGTTGCACGTCTATTAAGAGTAGGTGAGCGCGCAGTTGCTATTCCTGTTAGTGAAGTAATTGGTAGTGGTGGGTTTGTGCAGCCCGGCGACTTGGTCGATGTCCTACTATTTTTGCGTGGTGAACAGGGTGGTAAAGACTCTGCTCAAATTGCCATGCAGTCGCTGCGAGTAGTTAGTTTTGGCTCGGAAATCATTAGCTCCGGTGGCGGTGTAGAGCAAACTGATGCGAAGGCAGCGCGAAAAGAAGCAAGGGGTAGGGCGAGCACGGCAGTATTGGCCGTTACCGAAAAAGACGCTCCGCGCTTATTGCTTATCAGTACCTTGGGTACTTTGCGCTTAGCCATTCGCCCAACAGCTGAAACACTCGCTGACTCGCAGGCGGCGATAGCTGAGGCTAATGCAGATCCGAAAAAAGCAGCGGAGCGCCAGATCGGCGATTCTGTAGCGAAGCAAACTTCAGTGCCTAGCAAGCAGCAGCGCGAGTTTGCTTTAGAGTCTGAGTTCCAGCCGACCTCGGCTAAACCACGAGCGCCGGCGCGCGCACGTAGCGCTCCTTCGGCACCAAAAGATCCGCCTGTATTGATTTATCGTGGCTTAAACGCCCAGCAGGCCACGCAATGATGATTTCCGCCTACCCAATGCTTCGCCGTTCTATGGCGCAAGGAAATTCTATGACTATGATGTCCAAGCGTTGGTCATCTTTTGCTCTGTCTCTCATGCTGGTCGGCTTTAGTGCGTCAACTCAGGCTGCGGAGGCGGGCTGTTTTGCGCCAGGCACGGAGTTGCCTAGTGTTTACAGCTTAGTGGAGGGCTCGCAAGAGACCATTACCATGCCGGGGCAAATCACTCGTATTTCAATTGGCGAGCCAACAATAGCCGATGTCGCGCTAATCGATAGCAAAACCGTGCTTTTGCAGGGCCGTAAAGTTGGTAGCACGAGCTTGTTTGTTTGGACCAAATGCCAGGCTGAGCCGCTACGTACACAAGTAGCCGTGCTGTCGCCGCCTAGCGTGGCGCAAACGTTGGCACCGCAAACGCCTGAAGAGCTAGAGGCTTTGCCTTCCCAAGTGCAGGTAGACATTCGCTTTGTAGAGCTGAGCCGCAGCCGTTTGCGTGAGTTAGGTGTTGAGCTTAATCGTTTAACGAGCAATTTTGGCGTGACCACAGCAGCGGCTTTAAATAATCCGTTTAGTCTTTTTCTGCAAAAATCCAATGGCAAGCTGTCTGGTGCCATCGATATGCTAGAGCAGTCAGGCTATGCCTATACACTAAGTCAGCCCTCGCTAACGGCCATGAGCGGCCAGTCAGCGACGTTCTTAGCTGGTGGCGAAGTGCCAATTCCCGTGCCGAGTGGTACAGATGGCACTGTGACCATTGAATACAAAGAGTTTGGCGTGCGCTTGTCCGTAACGCCTACAGTGCTGAGTCGCTCACAGGTTAGCCTGAAAGTAGCCCCCGAAGTTAGTGAGCTAGATTTTGCTAATGCCGTCACGGTTAATGGCTCATCGGTTCCCGCCTTACGCGTGCGCCGTACCGACACCACCGTTTCTCTAGGTGATGGCGAGAGCTTCGTTATTAGTGGCTTGGTGTCGCGCACGATGCGAGACAATGTCAGCAAGTTCCCAGGTTTAGGTGATATCCCCGTGTTGGGTGCATTTTTCCGTTCCACCAGCTTTAACAGTGAAGACAGCGAACTACTGATGATAGTAACGCCTCACTTGGTTAGTCCCATTGCCGCTGGCGCACCGACGCCAAAACTTCCTGGCGATGCTTGGCGTCGCTATGAACCAGAAACGTTACCCTTGTTTTTTGATCGTGCTAGATCCCCCTATGGCGACACACCAATTGGTTTTTCAAGGTAATTAGTCATGGCTGCTAAAGATCTATCCGTAGTAATTATCACAAAGCATCGTGAGCAGTTTGACTGGTTGTCTAGCGCGCTTGAGGGTACTGCCGAAGTCGTTATGTCGCAGCAGAGTGAGCTGAATGATGTATTGCAGCTCATCACCATGGCGACTGCCTCCATCGTTTTTGTGCCTATTCGGCGAGACGACTGGGTGGCCGATGTTCAGTTTATTGAGGGCCTGATGGCTGCTAGCCCATCATTGGCATGTGTTGCCGTTGGGCAATCGATTGATCAGGAGCGCTTACTCGGTGCCATGCGCGCTGGTGCGAAAGACTTTATTACTTTTGATTCGCGTCCAAGCGAAGTCGCTGGGCTGGTTCGCCGCTTAGGTGAGCGTGTGCCTGATGCCATTGAAAACCCGATGCGCCAAGGTAGCTTGGTGGTGTTGGCGAGTGAAAGGCCGGTTCTGCAATCATCGTTTCACGCGCTACATATAGCGGCCGCTATCCAAAAAGCGACACCCGAGGCGAAGGTGTTGGTCGTCGATATTGGCGTGCCATTTGCCGAAGCGCAGCTACTATTTGGCTTGGAAGGTCAGTTCAGCTTTATAGACACGCTGCGTAACTTGCGTCGCCTTGATCAAACTTTGGTTGAAACTGCATTCTCGCGGCATAAGTCGGGTGTGCGGGTGTTGTCGGCACCAGCTGAAGGCCTAAATATTCCTGAAATCACTACGTCAGAAATGTTTCTACTAGTTGGCACGCTGCGCAGTTTATTTACGCATGTGGTGTTCAACACCTGTGGCTTGCCAACGGTAGACATGACTGAGCTATTGATTGGTAATGCTAACCACGTGGTTTTTGTTGTTGATCAGTCGATTACGAGCTGCCGCGCGGGCTTGGATCTTCAAGCTCGCTTGCGTCAAATTGGTGTGCCTATGGCGGATACCATCGTGGTAGTGGACCAGTACCAACCTAAGATTTCGCCAGATTCTTCTGCTATTGCTAAATCATTTGGTAGTAGCAAGTACATAGAGCTACCAGCAGCTGCTGAAATTCGTCTGCGCGCGATGAATATTGGTCAATTATTATTTGAGCTAGCTCCGCAAGAGGTGCTGGCCAAGCGTTATCGTGAGCTGGCAGCTATGATTCAGCTGCCAGCCATTGCCAAAAAAGCGGGCAAAAACTCTGCTGATCAAGGTTTCCTTTCTAAGCTTAAACAGACGCTGACAGGGGCCTGATATGGCAGGCTATATTCCTGGCGGCCGCCTTTCTCCGAAGAAGGTCGATGAAGATATTGCGAATATTAAATTTCGCTTTCATCGCTTCTTAATCGCGCGCGTTGACGATGACCACTTCAATATTTTGGAAAGCACACGGCAAGCTATTTTTGACTACGTGCAAATCAAACTGAGTGCTTACGTTAACGATAACTCATTGCCATTGTCGCGTTATGAGGCCGACCGCTTAGCTGAAGAGCTAGTCGATGAGCTGGTTGGTTTTGGCCCTATTGAGCCCTTGCTGCGTGATAGTTCAGTCACTGAAATCATGGTCAACGGTGCGACTAAAATTTTCTACGAGCGCGATGGTGTGATTCATCGCAGTCAGCTCTGCTTTGTCGATGACAACCACGTCGCTCGCGTTATTCAGCGCATTTTGGCACCTATTGGCCGGCGGCTCGATGAATCTAGCCCAATGGTCGATGCGCGCATGCCTGATGGCAGCCGTGTCAACGCCATTATCCCGCCAATTGCGCTCGATGGCCCAAGCATTTCGATTCGTAAGTTTCGCCGTGATTTGCTGCAGGCGAATGACTTAGTGACCTATCGCTCAGTTAGCGAAGACATGTTGCAGTTTATTAAGAAAGCGGTTGCTCAACGCGCCAATATCTTAGTTAGCGGTGGTACCGGCACTGGTAAGACCACTTTTCTCAACGTGCTGTCGAGCTTCATTAGTCATCACGAGCGTATCGTTACCATTGAGGATACTGCTGAGCTTCAGCTTAGTAATGATCACGTGGTGCGCCTTGAGACACGCCCACCGAATGCCGAAGGCTTTGGCGAAGTGAGTGCTCGCGATCTCATTCGTAACGCGCTACGTATGCGCCCAGATCGCATCATTGTCGGTGAAGTACGTGGCTCTGAGGTCATGGACATGTTGCAGGCGATGAACACCGGCCACGAAGGCTCGATGTCGACCTTGCACGCCAACTCGGCGGCGGATTCATTGCTGCGGATGGAAACCTTAGTTGGTCTGTCGGGGCAAAAAATATCAGAAGCGACACTGCGAGCTATCATTGTTTCTGCGGTCGATATTGTTGTGCAGCTAACACGATTACCAAATGGCCGCCGCTGTGTGTCAGAGATCACCGAAATTGTCGATCTTCGCGATGAGCAGTACGTGACTAACCCGCTGTTTAAGCTTGATCGTGTGACCGGCGAGCATCAGCGAACAAGTAGCGGGCCAGCAAAACCGCGTGTCATCGAGCTGATGCGTCAAGCCGAGGCTTTGCGCTAATGATTATTTTTGCCTATGTCGCCGTTGGCTTATTTATGTGCCTTGGCGCTTTATATTTGATATGGCTCGGGCAAAAACAAGCGCAGGAAGAGGCGGTATCTAAGCGTTTGGCCATAGCTGGTGTGAAGACCTTGGAGCTCACAGGTAAAGACTGGTTAACAATCCAACTTGAGCGCGCTGGCATAAGCTTGCAGGCGACGCATCGACGCATGATTGGCTTGGGCTTTGGCGTGTTGTTGCTATTGGTGGCGCTACAGTTTGGTATCTTGGCATCTGTGCTTTTAGCTGTAACGTTATTGCTCTTTACATGGGCAGCAATTAGCACGATTTATCAACGCCGCATGAGCCAAATTGTCACGCAGTTACCACGCCTACTTGATCAAGTCGTGCGCATGATGCGTACGGGGAAGACTTTAGCTGACAGCTTTATCATTGCTACCAAAGAGGCTGATGAGCCGCTGAAAACCGTGATGCTTAAGCTGCAGCGCAATATCAGCCTAGGCATGTCCATTCCTGAGGCCTTTACTGACTTGGCCGACACCTATGCCTTGAAAGAGTTGCAGGTATTAGCCCTAGGTGTGAGTGTGAACTCACGCTTCGGTGGTAGCTTGATTGATCTGCTGAACAACATCATTACTTTGATTCAGCAGCGCGAGCAGTTGCAGCGCCAGCTAAGGGCCTTTACCGGTGAGACGCGCGCCAGCGCTGTGATTTTGTCGGCGCTACCACTACTAATTGGTGCCTTCATGCTCATTAGCAACCCAGACTATATCTATCAAATGATTGATGATCCTACCGGCAAGCTAGTACTGATGGGTGCGGCAGGTATGCAGGCTGCAGGCATGTTGGTCCTTTGGAAAATGCTGAGGAGCGTTTAGCAATGAATGCTTACTATGGCGGCGTTATATTTTTATTGATTGTGGTGGCTGCAGCCGTGACGATTTGGTTGGCTTTGCGCATAGCAGCAGAGCGGCGTTTGGTAGAGCGACGGCTAACAACGCGAGGTAACGCAAAAGAAGACGCACGCTTACTAAGTCTTCGTTTCTCTGAGCTATTTGACGATCAAGAGCGCATCCGTAAACACATCAATAAAGACAGCGAATTAGCTTTAGCGATGCACCGCGCTGGCTATCGCTCTGCAACTCAACGCGCCATGCTCTACGGTGTGCAAGTGGTTTTGCCGCTTGTAGCCATTGCCTTGACTGGCCTGTGGGTGCTGATTCATGGCTACTCGCAAAACTCACTGCTTATTGGCATTTCAATTGTCATTTTGAGTGTGCTTGCGCCAAAGCGCGTCATTAATTCAAAAGCTGAGGATCGCTTAAAGCTGATCGATGATGAGCTTTCGCTATTTATACAAATGCTGCGAATTTTGTTCGATGCGGGCTTAGCTGTAGAGCAGGCGCTGCGTGTAATGGCGAAAGAGTCGAGTGCCATTCTGCCTGAAATGGTATTTGAGCTAACACCGATATTACGCCGCGCCGAGCAGGGCTTGGATTTAGAAAGTGAGCTTGGAAGCTCAGCTGAAGCGCTAGACCATATTGGCTATACTGACGTCATGGTCATCGTGCGACAAATGATTAAGCAGGGTGGTAGTGCTCGCGCCTCGTTAACAAAGCTAATTGAGGTGATGGAGAGCCGTCGCCTCACCGACCTGCAAGAAAAGGTCAGTAAGCTTACGGCGAAAATGACGGTAGTCATGGTCGTGTTTTTCTTCCCTGCGCTACTCATTTTGCTAGCTGGCCCAGGCTTTATTTCTATTGGTGACGCCATGGGGGATATGTGATGCGCGCTTTCGTTGTAGCAGGCTGCATGCTGATGCTCTCTGCTTGTCAGACCCCTACAGCTGTGCGCGACATCAATAGCCCTGCACCATATAAAGCATCTCCCAAGCAAAGTGCTTCACGCCTAGCTGCGTCGACAGCTTCAGGCATCAGTATCCCGCGAGTTGACTGTGGTGCGACCTTAAGCCCTGCCGATGAGCTTACGCGTAATGTCGTCTCCGAGCGCGTGCGCGAAGGCAGCTACTATGCAGCATTAGCTGAAGTGCAAAGTTTGCCTGCGTCCGTGCCTGCTGTGGCGGTGTTGCGCGCCGACATCCTGCGCCGTTTAAAATCTCCGGAAGCACGTCAATGGTACTTGGCTATGCGCGACCGCTGTGTTTCAGCCGATGCCGATCACGGCCTTGGCCTCATCGCCGCCGATGCTGGCGAGCTTGCCTTGGCTCATCGTTACCTACAGCAGGCTGCCAAAGCGCGCCCCAGCAGCGCTAATTTTCGCAATGACCTAGGCTTCGTTGCCATGCTCACTAGCAATGATCAGCAAGCTGAGTTCGAACTTCGCACAGCCTTCGAGCTAGCGCCTGCAGACCGAAAGCCTGGTTACAACCTGATGGTGCTATCGTTGTTAAAGGGTGATCGTGCCAATTGGTGGTTTTGGCGAGAGCGTTTAGCGCCTACCGAAAATGAGCGTTTAGATTTGCTTAAAAGCTGCCGCGAAATGATGCGCCAACGCCAAGCTGCGACTTCAGCAATTGTCGGCCAGCAACAAAACTGTCCTATTAATCCATTGTCATAAGGCGTAAGGCTAATGATAGTTCGTCTTGATGAGGTGACCCAATGAAACACATTCACATACTGGCATTTGCTCTGGCCGCAAGCGTAGGCTCTTTTGCCCTAGCCGATGAAGCCACAAGCAGTGACCCAATCATCGCTCCGGGCCAGCAAACAGACGCATGGCTGAATGCGCAAAGCAAAGGCACCATGGCCTCTGAAAATATACAGGCCGCGAAAGGCATACAGCGCGATAAAGCCGCTGAGCGCTTTATGAAAACTTACGACTATGCCATTAAGGAAAGTTATTACGGCGATAACTTTAAGCCAGGAAAATAATACTAATGTCCAAGCTAGCCTTTTCTAGCAACAGTGCGCTAACTCAGCGCCAGCGTGGGGCAGTCATGATTATGACCGCCGGCTTCATGCTGCTAGGTGTGTTGTGCTTGGCGCTAGTTGTGGACACTGGCCGACTGTATATGGAGAAGCGCAGTCTTCAGCGAATTGCGGATGTAGTAGCACTAGAAGTTGCCTCGCGCGAAGGATGTAAAAAAAATGCTGATGGCAACACAAACGTAGATGGCCTTGCCAATGAGGGTTTAGCGCGCCAAACAACTCATTCAGGTATTGCGGTTGATGCTGATTGTGGCACGGTCGCAGGTGCAGCTAGAGTATTTTCAGTATCGGATGGCGGACAATATGTTCGTGTCACAGCAAGTAAGCCTAATGTGCCGGCAAGCCTTATTCTAGGTGGAATGTTTACCGATCCTGTGAGTTTGCAAGCTAAAGCGGTAGCCGTCAAAGGTGTGCCAAGCCTTGCACAGCTGACAATTAGAAGTGAATTAGCATCAATAAGCAGTGCTAATAGCCCTTTATTAAACCCAATCGTCAATGGCCTTTTAGGAGGCAATTTAAATCTTTCGGCGATGAGTTGGGATGGTCTAGTTGGTACAGATTTAAACGTACTGTCTTACCTTGATGCTATTGCACCTGAGCTTAGTCTTGCTGTTGGTGATTACGATGCAGTATTGAGTGCACCAATTTCAGTTGGAAAGCTCGCAGAAATTACTGCTAACGTACTGGACAAAGACGGCGTAGCAAACTCTCAGGTCGCATTTAATAGCTTGAGACTATTAGAAGGTGCGGTTGGCCCTGCTAATCTTACTTTGGGGCAGCTATTGGGGCTGCAAGCAGGAACGCCTGTCGGCACGGAAGCTACCGTCAACTTATTTCAATTAATGCAAGGTGGGATAATTCAGGTGGCAAATGGTAGCAACTTTGTAAATACAAGTTTGCCACTAAGTTTGCCTGGAGTAGGGAATATCTCTCTAAAAGTTAAAGTGTTGGAAAAGCCACAGCTGTCAGCCATTGGCGACCCATCCTTAATTGCTGAAAAACCAATACTTGTGAGGACTGCCCAGACTCGTGTCTTAGTAGGAGTGCAGTTGGATGCACTAAACGGCACATTATCCGTAATCACAGATATTTTGAATAGTTTAAATAGCTCGCTACCAGTAATTACCGAACTAGTGAACTTTCTTAATTCAGCCAGTCTAAGTAACTTAGGTGTAACGCTCGTAACAGGCGTTGGTAATTTACTGGGTGGAATCACAAATTTACTTTTTAATATTTTGGGTGGGTTATTTAATAACGTTTTGCCAGGAATGCCTTTAAATACATCTGTGTGTAGTGACAACTGCCCATCGGCAGGTGTTACTTACGCAAATGTTGGGACGATATCTGTGGGAATTGGTATTGGTGGCGCTGAAGCATCGGTTACTGGCCACTCATGCGGCAATGGCGATAAGGTGCTAAATGTGAATGCACGATCATCAATAGCGGCACTGGCGATAGGAAAATTCGATGATTCTGTCTTTTTTAGCTCAAGTCAGCCAGTTATTGCTCAAGCTGCACCACTCGTTGAGATCGGCTATAAAGAATTAAGGCCTGCTTCGTGCACTGCAACTCGAACATGTACTAAGCCTTTTGGAACTTGCTTGCCACTTACGTATTCTCCATGGGTAACTACATGCAATGGACAGCAATGGAAGACAGATAGTAACGGTTGGTCTGGCTCTGAAAGTAAAGCTAAGAAAACTATTATTGTTGGCTTGGGCTTGAAAGCCAATGCTCCTAGTATTGGTAATGCGGCAGTGACATCATTAATTTACGAGGATAGCCCTAACTCTACATATCTTCCTAATATTGGGCATGAGCCATATTTTGAGAATATATCCAGCGATAGTATTATAGAAAGCTTAGATAACACCCTCGGTGGGGTTAATGTCAGACTTTACAATACGCTAGCTAATAGTTCATTACTTGGAGCAAGCATTAATTTAGTGGCGCAGCCACTTTTGAATGGTTTAATAAGTACCCTTCAAAATTTGGTTAGAAATACACTTGCACGTATTCTTGATCCAGTTATTAATACCTTACTTGATTTGCTAGGGGTTAACTTAGCGAATGCGGAGGTTGGTGCTAATTTAACTTGTGGCCAAGATGGCGTTAGGTTGGTCAACTGAGTGGGGTCAGCTAACTGATTTATTAATTTAATCGAAGTTTAGCTGCAGAGCTAAGCGTGGCTGGTAAGGCGGGGATTGTTCCAATACCCGGAAGGTTGATGATTGGCTTTAGTGGCGCATTAGCGGCATATGGTTGAGAAACAATTACTTCAAAGTTGCAAGGGGCGACCGAGCAAAGTGTGACACTGCTAGTGTAGCCTTGTCGCCAACTAGTTGGCAGGCGCTCCATTTCTTGAGCAACTGCAGCTTCAGCCTGTACTTTTCTTTGGGTACCATCACCGTCATCTAACGGGATCATGGCGCCTACACGGGCACCCTCAGCACTCGCCCGATGCATGGTTTGCAGCACAATCAATGGAGCAACATAGCAAACCAATGACCAAAATACGGCCCATACAATTGTAAAAACTAATGCGAACTCAATGACAGCGACACCGCGCTGTGTCGTTTTATTTCGATAGGCACGTTTGAGCATATGTATGACCTGCTAAATTGACCTGCTGAGGCGGACGGTTGTCTTGGCTGTATAAGGGCCAAGGTTTGGAATGCTGGCACCAAGCAGGTTTAAGACGGGAGTAATACATCCTGCAGTTACCCCTAATCGGCAGCCGGGATACTCTAGAGTTATAGTCATTGCACTGTAGTTTACGCCACTTAAATCTTGGCTTTGCACATAGCTTACTGTCGACACTAGAGTATCGCGGAACTTCTGTGGAAGCACTTCGAGCCGCTCATTTAGAACGTTTTTAACTCGGGAATCCTCGTTCACAACATCCTCATAACGTACAGCATCTCGTGCAGCTTCAGCGACAGCATGATTCATGACTTGATATAGAAAAAATGGCAACGCATAACTGATGATTGCCCAGAAAACTGCAAACAGCAGCGCGAATACGATCGAAAACTCGATGGCCACCGAGCCACTTTGGTCTTTGCGAGATACTATTTTCATGGTGCGCCTCATGACCACATCTCTCTTGAAACAATACGCCTACTATAACGCGCGCTGAGCTGTGGTTGTGTAACTGGCTTGTTATTGAGTGTGCGGTGTTATGGACAGTGCTTGCGGTATGAATAAGCATGTCGAATTATACTTTTTTGAATGGAGCTTTTTTGATGGGGCTTACGGAGCTACTTATTCCACTGTGGTTGCTAGCCTGTGCCTTGAGTGACTGGCGTTCGCGGCGAGTGCCAAACGCCTACACCTTTGGTTTTCTCTTTGCCGCAGCCGCGAGTTTGCTGCTGCAAGGACAGGCTTTGAGCGGCACATCTTGGCAGAGTGGTTTACTGGGCTTTGCTTTTGCGGGGCTGATTACTTTGCCGGGATTTGTGCTTAATCGCTTGGGCGGTGGCGATGTTAAGCTGCTGGCTGGGCTGGGCTTGGCGACAGACCCATTGACGGTAGTGGTGACGTTTGTGGTGGGTACTCTGGTATTAGTGATTGTGGCACTAGGCCAGCGCTTGATGGTGCAGCGCGCCGATACTATGCGCCAAGCCGCTACACCTATTAGCCCAAAAGCAGAGCCTTTAAGCCCTGAGGAAGAGCTTGCCAAGAGAGAGTGGCCATTTGTTCCGGGGCTATTTATTGGCTACTTAGTGGCTACTTTTGCGCTACCGTATTATTTGGCGGGATAAGATGACTGAGGAAGGCTTGTCTAAATAAAGCCTACTGAGTCTGATTGCCTCAATTCGCTAGCGCATCGAGCAAGCCATTTACCGCCCTTAAACGACCGGCAGCATCGCTCATTACCTCTGAGAAGCGCAGTTTATCGCCACCTTCTAGTTTGTATTTTTTCGGCTGCTGCTGAATCAGCGATATTAGTCGGCGTGGATCGATGCTGGTGTCTTGCGCAAAGTCGATGCGGCCGCTGCTTGGCCCGGCGTCGATTTTGCGAATGCCCAAGGCATTGGCTCGCAGGCGCAATAGGCTTACAGCAAATAGGTTTTTCACCGGCTCGGGTAGTAGGCCAAAGCGGTCGATCATTTCCACCTGCAGTTCGTCGAGTGCGTCTGCGCTGTCGGCGCTGCTGATGCGTTTGTACATGAGCAGGCGGTTGTGGACATCGGGTAGATAGTCGTCGGGAATGAGTGCCGAGACGCGCAAGTTGATGTCGGCGGCGAGCTCAAAGGGCTGATCGAGGTTGGGTGTATGGCCGCTGCGAATGGCCTTTACGGCGCGATCGAGCATTTCCATATAGAGCGTGAAGCCGACACTGTGGATGTCGCCACTTTGGCCTTCGCCCAAGAGTTCGCCGGCGCCCCTGATTTCCAAATCTTGCGATGCCAGCGCAAAGCCCGCACCTAAGTCGCCAGCTGCAGCAATAGCCTCTAAGCGTTTTTCAGCATCGCCAGTGATCGATTTGTGTGGCGGTGTGAGCAAGTAGGCATAGGCCTGATGATGCGAGCGCCCAACGCGGCCACGGAGCTGATGCAGCTGAGCCAGGCCGAGCTTGTCGGCTCTATCCATGATGATGGTATTGGCGCTGGGCACATCGATGCCGGTCTCAATAATCGTTGAGCACACCAAGATATTGAATTGCTTATGATAAAACTGGCTCATGACCTGCTCGAGCTCACGTTCGCGCATTTGACCATGGGCAACACCAATACGTGCCTCGGGCACTAAGCGGCCAAGTTCCTCAGCTGTTTTCTCGATGCTATCGACTTCGTTGTGCAGGTAGTAGCACTGACCACCGCGCAGCAGTTCGCGCAGGATGGCCTCTTTAATCACCGCTTCATTGGTCTCGCGCACAAAAGTTTTCACCGCCAGTCGGCGTGCCGGTGGCGTGGCGATAATCGATAAGTCGCGCAGGCCGGAGAAGGCCATATTCAGCGTGCGCGGGATGGGCGTGGCGGTGAGTGTGAGCAGATCGACCTCGGCTCGGCGCTGTTTTAACGCTTCTTTGTGACGTACGCCAAAACGGTGTTCTTCATCGACAATGATCAAGCCGAGCTGCTTAAAGTGTACATCGGGCTGTAAGAGTTTGTGGGTGCCAATAAGGATATCGACTTGGCCATTGGCGCAGGCTTCCAATGTGGCTTTTTGCTCTTTTGCGGATTGAAAACGCGAGAGGCCATCGATGCGAATGGGCCAGTCGGCGAAACGGTCGCGGAAGTTTTCGACATGCTGCTGAGCGAGCAGAGTGGTTGGTACCAAGACTGCAACTTGCTTACCTGCTTGCACGGCGACAAAGGCCGCACGCATGGCGACTTCGGTTTTACCAAAGCCCACATCGCCGCAGACTAGGCGGTCCATTGGGCGTTGCGAGCGCATATCGGCCAAGGTGCTGAGAATGGCAGCGGCTTGGTC
>NZ_CEYEMI010000031.1:16992-21681 GCF_982810325.1 Paraperlucidibaca sp. | reverse complement strand
ACACTACCTACCCTAAATCTTCTCATCGGCAGCCACCCGATCTATGCGATAGCGAACTGTTAACTTGTCAATACTGATCATGGTGCTCAGGGAGTCAGAACATGAGGAGGAAAGACTGGCCAAACTGGAGAGCAACCCGGTCACCCCCGAGACGACGGAGATTGAAGGCGAAAATAATTAAATATTTAGCTCGCCTGCACCGGATATTTAACTAAATACTCCGTAGGTGGGATTCAATCAGAGTTTCCCTGCTTAACTTTTCCCAGGAGTCAAAAAACATGACGGACACAAACCTACAACTCACATCAACGATCACCGACGACAACAAACTGGAACTTGCTCTTCGCGAAATAGAGATCCCCCAGCCCGGCGAAAATCAGGTCGTGATCCAGATGCAGGCTTGCCCTCTCAACCCATCTGACTTGGGTGTGATGTTTGGTCTGGCCGACATGACTACTGCCATCCAATCCGGCAGCGCAGATCGCCCTGTCATCAGGGCCGAAGTACCCGCCAAATTTATGAGCGCTCTTAAGGCCCGGGTTGGCAAGTCTTTACCCGTAGGCAACGAAGGCGCTGGCAAGGTCATTGCTACCGGCTCATCAGCCGCCGCAAAAAGCCTGATGGGGAAAACTGTTGCGGTCATTGGTGGCGGAACCTACCGTAAATATTTATGTGCCGATGTTCGAAGTTGTTTGGAAATGGCGCCGGGCACTAGCGCCACTGAAGCAGCCTCCAGCTTCGTTAATCCACTGACTGCACTGGCCATGGTTGAGACCATGCGTGCCGAAGGCCATAAGGCCATCGTGCATGCAGCGGCGGCATCCAACCTTGGGCAGATGCTCAATCGCATCTGTATCGCCGACGGCATCGATTTGGTCAACATTGTGCGCAAGCCAGAACAGGAAACCCTGCTGCGTGACATGGGTGCCAAATACATCGTCAATTCCAGCAATGACAGTTTCTACGCCGACCTGACCGCAGCGCTCATTGCCACCGGCGCCACTATCGCCTTCGACCCCATTGGTGGCGGCAAATTGGCTAGCGATATTCTTACCTGCATGGAAGCTGCTGCCTCGCGCAATATGACCGAGTACAGCGTATATGGCACTGATGTGTACAAGCAGGTTTATATCTATGGCGCATTGGATCGCGGCCCTATCACCCTGAATCGCAGCTTTGGCTTTGCATGGGGTGTTAACGGCTTCCTGCTTTTCAACGTGCTGGGGAAATTGGGTGCGCAAACCAATATTGCCATGCGTAAGCGTATTGCTGAAGAAATTACCACTACCTTCGCCAGTCACTACACCCATGAGGTGTCATTGGCAGAAGCCTTGCATCTGGACAATATTGCTAAGTACGCCAAGCAGGCAACGGGCGAGAAATTCCTGATTAAGCTATAGGAAATACAGAGGCACCTTACTCAGCGGGCAAAGGGTCCGGTCTTGTTTTTTGCCCGAATTACCAATCGGAGCGGAAAATATCAAGGCCTGACCCAAACCTCTTCGCGGTACTCATGGGGAAATTATCTCAACCGGCGAGTTAACTTGTCAGTACCATATTTTTATAGATACGCTTCTACAATTTGATCAACTATGCCATCCATAGTATTTGATTGAATGTCTGGCTTTAAATAGAAAGGATGGTAAGGAGTATCGGTACGATTTATGTAGGCAGCATTTAGACCAACAGATAAAGCACCATGCGTATCCCAATCATGAGTCGCAACAAGACAAAGATTTTCTACAGACTCGCCTAAGACATTAGCCGCAAATTTGTACACATTTGGATCTGGTTTAAAACTTCCTGTTTCTTCGACAGATATAATTTCATCGAAAAAACTTGTTAGCCCAGCATTTTTTATTTGGGCAGAAATAAGGCTCAATGATGAGTTAGAAAAAGCTACTACTTTAAACCCATTTGAGCGTAGCTTACTTAGCGCATCCTTAATATCTGAATGTGGTTGTAAACTAGAAAATGCACTTAAAAGCTCATTACGCTTTAACTCAGATAGCTGTAAATCGTAATTTTCCGCAGTTGATTCAAGCATGGAATCTGCGAGTTTAGAAAAGTTTGTTTTAACATTTGTAATAACGCAAACCGCTGAAGTATGTAGTAATTTCGAAAACCATAGTGATAAAGCTTCTTCACTACCGAAAGCATCATTGAATTTTGGTTGCAAAGACTTAAGGTTTAGAACTGTCTCGTTTATATCAAAAAGAATTATTTTATTTCTCATATACTACTCTTTGCCTCACTTTACGCTAAAAAATATAGCTTAGTTTATGCTGCAGCACAGTACTGACAAGTTAAATTACAAACTCAGCAATAATCGATCTATTTGATACGGACCTCGCCGCGGCGCATGAAGTAGAAAGCCACCGGCACCACCAGCATCGATAATAATGGCGCTGTTAACATGCCACCAATCATGGGCGCGGCAATCCGTTGCATGACCTCCGAGCCAGCGGCACTACCCCACATAATGGGCAGCAAGCCGGCAATAATCACTGCAACTGTCATGGCTTTGGGGCGCACACGCAATAAGGCGCCCTCATGAATTGCATCCAATAAATCAGCTTGCGAACAAAGACCTTGCGAGACACGACGCTGCCACGCTTGCTTCAAATACAGCAGCATGATGACACCAAACTCCGCTGCGACGCCCGCTAAAGCAATGAAGCCAACGCCACTAGCCACCGATAGATGATGTCCCAAAAGCCACAAAAGCCAAACACCACCAGCTAATGCACAGGGCATGGTGAGCATGATCAACAAGGCTTCATCAAAGCGTCGAAAGGTCATGTATAGCAAGATAAAAATAATCATCAGCGTGCCCGGCACAACCCACATCAGACGCGCAGTTGCTCGCTCTAAAAACTCAAACTGCCCCGACCACGAGATCGCGTAGGCCGGAGGCAGTTTAATAGAGGCGGCAACGGCTTTTTGCATATCGTTAACGGCAGAGCGTAAATCACGGCCGCGCACATCGACATAGACCCAGCCAGATAGCCGTGCATTCTCACTGCGCAACATTGGAGGCCCGTCGACAATGCGTAACGACGCCACATCGGCTAGACGAATCTGAGCGCCGGTCGCCGTGACAATGGGCAGATTCTCTAAAGAGGCCAGCGAATCTCTATTTTCGCGCGGGTAGCGCACGTTAATGGGGAAGCGCTGCAGGCCCTCAACGGTTTCACCGATATTTGCACCGCCAATGGCTGAGCTCACGATGCTTTGAACATCGGCAATGGACATGCCATAGCGAGCAGCAGCGGCGCGCCGAATATCCACATCGATATATCGCGCCCCGGTTAAACGCTCTGCCAAAACCGAACTCACACCAGGCACTGGCTTTAGCACGCGCTCAATTTCGGCAGTCAAATGATCGATCTCAGTCATGCTAGCGCCAGATACTTTGACGCCAACCGGGCTTTTGATGCCCGTCGCCAACATATCAATTCGGTTGCGAATGGGCGGCACCCAGATATTAGATAAACCCGGCACTCGCACCACCCGATCTAGCTCCTCAACCAGCTTGTCTGACGTCATGCCCGCACGCCATTGTTCTCTAGGCTTAAAGCGTATGGTGGTTTCAAACATCGTAATAGGCGCGGGATCCGTTGCGGTATCCGCGCGCCCTGCTTTGCCAAAAACACTCTCCACCTCTGGCACGGTTTTAATAAGTCGGTCCGTTTGCTGAAGTAACTGCGAAGCCTTGGCAACCGATAAGCCGGGCAATGCCGATGGCATATAGAGCAAGTCGCCCTCATCCAATGGCGGCATAAACTCACCACCTAACCGTGATAGCGGCCACAGGCTTAGCATGACCACCAATGCGGTTATCCCAAGCGTTGCCATTGGGTGTTTAAGCACCGTATTCAAGACAGGCTCGTAGACTCGAATTAAGCCTCTATTGATTGGATTATCACGTTCGTTGGGAATACGCCCTCGCAATAAATAGCCCATCAGCACAGGAATTAAGGTAATCGCCAAGCCAGCTGAGGCTGCCATTGCGTAAGTTTTCGTGAATGCTAGCGGCGCAAACAACCGCCCCTCTTGAGCTTGCAAGGAAAACACCGGCACAAATGACAAGGTGATAATCAGCAATGAGAAAAATAAGGCTGGTCCCACCTCCACAGCAGACTCTGTGATCAGCTGCCATCGCGAAGCACTATCTGGCTCTGCCCCATCATGCTCATGTCGCCAAGCCTCGAGATGCTTATGCGCATTTTCCACCATGACAATGGCAGCATCGACCATTGCGCCAATGGCAATCGCGATACCGCCTAGCGACATGATATTGGCGTCGATACCCTGCATGCGCATGATAATAAATGCCGTTAAGATGCCTATCGGCAGCGAAATAATGGCAACCAAGGCCGATCTAAAATGAAAGAGAAATAGCGCGCAGACCAAGGCTACAACAAGAAACTCTTCAAGTAGTTTTGTCGTTAGATTACTCACCGCACTCTTGATCAGCTGAGAACGGTCATAAACCGGAACCACTTCAACACCCGCCGGCAAACTGGCTTGCAAGCTTTTCAGCTTCGCCTTCACTGCCGCAATGGTACTGAGTGCATTACTCCCCGAGCGCATGATAATCACGCCACCGGCGACCTCACCCTCACCATTTAACTCGGCAATGCCACGACGCATCTCCGGCCCTATCTGGATACGAGCCACATCGCC
>NZ_CEYEMI010000031.1:13883-16892 GCF_982810325.1 Paraperlucidibaca sp. | reverse complement strand
CCGATACTGGCCACTTCAGCGACGTTCTCTACCGTCTTCAGTTCATACTTTAAGAACCAGTCTTGCAGCGTTCTCAGCTGTGATAAATCGTGCTGCCCTGTTCGATCAACCAATGCATACTCATAGACCCAGCCCACACCCGTGGCATCTGGCCCAAGCACTGCTTTTGCTTGCGCAGGTAATCGCGCTTGTACCTGACTCAAATACTCCAGCACACGAGAGCGCGCCCAATATTGATCCGTGCCATCCTCAAAAATGATGTAGACGTAAGAGTCGCCAAAGAAAGAGTAACCACGAACAGTTTTCGCCCCCGGCACCGACAACATGGTCGTTGTCATCGGATAAGTAACTTGATTCTCAATCAGCTGTGGCGACTGCCCCGGCCATGTAGTTCGAACAATGACTTGCGTATCCGAGAGATCCGGCAAAGCATCTAATGGTGTTTTTACTGCCGACCATAAGCCTAAAACGGTGAGCATGATGCTCGCCAGTAACACCAATGGCCGATTGGCAATCGACCAGCGTATGCAGCGGGCAATCATGGCGCAGACTCCTGCATCCGGCTCATAACACCTTTTAGGCTAGCCTCTGAGTCCACCAAAAACTGACCAGAAGTCACCACTTTTTGGCCTGCGCTTAAGCCAGACAAGACCTCAGTTTCAGTGTCACTTTCAAGGCCTGCAGTAATCGTATGCGGATTAAATTTGCCATCATCATTGACGCTAAAAACAATCTTTCTACTTCCAGTAGTAATGATTGCCTCGGTCGGCACCAACAGTGCATCGGCTACTGAATTTTGCTTGATGACAAGTGAGGCAAACATACCTGGCAAAAGCTCGTCACGCGGGTTGGCCAGCTCAATGCGAACACGCTGCGCTCTGGTGACTTGATCAATCTCGGGCGGCAACAAAGCCACTTTGCCGGAGTAGCGTTTATTGCCGCGCGCGACCGTCGTAACTTCGACGCTATCGCCTAAATGCAGCGATGACATCAGTGATTCCGGCACATTCGCATCCAGCCATATCGGGTTTAAACCGCTAATTCGAAATAGCGGCATACCTAAGCTCACTGTCTCACCCGCGCGAACGTTCAACTCAGACAGCACGCCACTTCGAGGAGCTCGTATCGTCACGCGAGCATGAATCTTTCCATCACGTACGACTTCGGCAATTTGTGAGTCGGTCATGCCAGCCACACGCATGCGCTGCTTAGCGCCAGATTTAAGCTGCTGGCCTATCTCGCCGCCAAGCTCACGAGTTAGCAAATACTCTTCTTGAACTGCAATCCAGTCTGGAACGTAGATCTCAGCCAAGGCCTGCCCTTGCTTCACCGCCTCCATGGCCGCGCGAACATATAGCCGCTCAATAAAGCCTGTGGCTCGTGCCGAAATGACATCAATCGCATGCTCATTCCACACCACATTGCCCTGCACAACAGCGTCTTTGCTGATCTCGCCCATTCGTACAACGGCGGTGCGAATACCGAGATTTTGTTGCGTTTGAGCAGAAATACTGACGCCCTCGCTGGTGTCGGAATCATCGGCATAAACAGGCACTAACTGCATATCCATAAACGGCGATGGGCCCGGCTTATCGAAGCGCTGGCCGGGCACCATGGGGTCATGCCAGTACAGCACGTTACGCTGCTCCGAGCTGCCCTGATCAGCCCCGCCGTGGTGCATATCGGCAGTCATAGACATGGTGTGTGAAGACGCAAAAAAGTACCAAGCACCACTGCCAATAAGCACAGCCAGTACTATGATCGTGATGACTTTATTCGTGCGGCTCATGACGCTTCTCCCGCATTTTCAGGCAATAAAAACTCTAAATCGACCCAATCTAGATCGACTTGCATATTGATTAATAAGGCATCTAATTCAGTGCTTAGGAGTGCGCGGCGCGCGGCGAATACATCGGCTAATGAGGCACGACCTCCTCGCCATTGCGCGTTGACGGCCTTTGCTCGCGCCGCTTGCAGCGGAATGATTTGTTCACGGTAGCGCCTGGCTCGAGATTGATTGGAGCGCCAACGATCCAACTGGCCACTAATCTCGGCAACATGACGATCAAGCATGTCTTCTCGAGTCGCCTTAGCTTGCTCTACTTGAGCCAGTCGTGACGCGACTTCACGATCTTGTCGGCGCGACTGCCCCCATTGCAGCGGCACAGAAACGCCCACAGACATCATGTCTGAGAACGCCGAGCCGCGCTTGGCATAGCTCAATGACACTGTCCAATCAGGCGACTTGGCAGACTCAGCTAAATCGGCCTCAGTTCTGGCCAAGTCAATGCGTTGACTGAGCAGCACTAAGTCTGGATGGCGAAGCAAGTGATCTCGAAGATTCATACCATCGAGGTGTGTTCTAGAGCTATTTGGCGTTCCAAGTAATATGTCTGCATTAGACTCACCGCCCAACCATCGTGCCAAATCAAACAATGCTTGCTGTAGCGTGGATGTTAAAACTTGGTGCTGATCCTCTAATAATAGAACCTCGGCATGAGCCGCTAACGTGTCGGCCTGACTCAGTCTATTGCCGCTATAAGCTGCCTCGCTAGCCTGCTGCTTCAAGCGCGCTTGAGTCAGCTCGTCGCTCAATACACGGCACTGCTCTTGTAAAAAGTACGCTCTCACCCATGCTCGGCCTGCGCCCTGCAGCACCTTACTCTGCATTAATCGCTTATCAGTTTTCGCCAGCGCAACAAGCTGCTGTTGCCGTGCTTGGCGAAGATCTAAGGTGTTTTGGCGTGTGAATTCTTGCGAAATACCTACCATCTGCATGGTCATAAAATCGCGCGTAGTACTGAAACGATCACTGCCATTGGCGGGTAAGTTTTGTAGCTCAATCGAGAGTCTTGGATCGGGTCGCTCGCCTGCCGCAATGACCAATTCAGAATCAGCACGAATTGCCGCGTCTTGGGCTTGTAGCTGGCGTGAATAGGCTAATGCCTGCTGCTGAGCATTGTTAAAGCTCAATGCATCGGCATGGGCGTAGCTCGACAACGAGCCATT
>NZ_CEYEMI010000031.1:12001-13783 GCF_982810325.1 Paraperlucidibaca sp. | reverse complement strand
TCGCAGACACTACAACAGTCAGGCATTGCCACCTCAGCTGCGAGGCTAACTCGGTGGCAGTCGGGCATATCTATCACGACAGCTGCGGCATTTTCGGAGTGGCTTGTCGATATATTTCCCGCCCACGCCTGTACCTGACATAAAGAAAAAACTGTCAGGACAACGCTCATGATGAGCGAAATGGCTTTGCGCTGGTTGCGGTTCATTTATTCAGCATAGCTAACGTGTCATGCGACTGGCAAGTTAACTTTCCGGCTCAGCAGTAGTTGAGCCTGGCTAGGAGATCTGAATCGCTGTCTTGATCCATTGCTCGCCCCAAGTAGTGCTGCTTGCCATTTGTCTTGATAAAAACCTCAAGTTAAGGCCTGTATGTGCTCAGCAACAAGTTATCACAAACAGCGAGTTAGCATGTCAGAGCCAGAATATCCGCTATTGACCCATTATTTTTAGAGCTATATACGGGGATGCCAAGAAGACGAATACTAACATTTTATACTTAGCAAGGTATTTAAAATAGATTAGCGAAATATCCTTTTCTGCAATCCCAAACATTTTACTGTGCACGGACATTATATTCGCCCTAAATGCAATCAGTAATATTGCCGAAAAAAATAGAAAGCCTATATTAACAACCGTAGCCCAACTAAGCAGCTCTGTAAGCTGTGAAATATCCATAATTTAGTATCTCCAGATTCATAAAGCCCTCTGCTTAACTCGGGCGCTATCACTCTTTAACCCACTCCCACGCATTAGCCAGTTGACTTGACTCAAAGTACCTCTCACTGACACCAACTAATTTGCCAAATGGGCTATCTGCAGCGACCAACAAACCAAGCACTTTGCTGTCAGAGACAAGGGCCATCTTATTCATGTTTTTAATATTTTTAAATGTCCACTTCAAATCAGAAAAAGCCACATCTATGCCGAAATTAATTCGCCCGTCTAGTTTAACTAATACGTTAATATTTCCATGCTCTTCGATTAACTTATCAAAGACTTCTATCCATTTACTTTCTTCCTCAGTAGAAATTTTCCCAGATATTTCAATTCCAATAGTAGCATCTTTACTTTCTGGTAATTTACTTATCATATTTCCCTCTATTATGTTACGAACTTACAATATGCGATTTTGCTTGACTGATCGCCACAAAGAGAAGCGAAAGCAATGTCGCTTATATGTACTCTTTCACAAGTTAATCCAACCAGCGAGTTAACTTGTCAGTACCCATGGGATTCATGGGGCACTGCCTCCCCTACACTGCGCTATGCGCCACGAGGACGATGGCAAATAACGAGTCATCAACATTCGTGTGACAACAAATCCGGTCAATGACGCAGCTAGTGCCTGCCAGCCATAATGTGACAACAGGTAAAAGCCACCTACCGCCAGCGACGTACGTAGTAAGAAACTGGCGAAGAACCATAGGCCAGGCTGTGACGACACAAGGCTGCGTTGTATGGTCCACAAGAGGCCACAGAAATACATGATGCCTAGCGCAGCGCCTGCAAGCAGCGCTAGCATCACTCCGATTAGACTACTCATCGTCGTGCTCCTTGCTGAACTCCGGCGGCGCACCAATAAGCATCTATCCGCGATAGCAATTCCGGCGTCAGAGTTTTGTGCTTCATGATCCAGACCTTTCGGTCAAAGCGTGTGTGTCGGTATCACAGCCGTTACGTAGCAGTAATTTCCACCTTCATTAAAGCAAACTCCTCACGACTGATTTCGCCTTTGGCATAGCGCTCATTCAATATATCGAGTGCGCCTTTTTCAAAGCGCGT
>NZ_CEYEMI010000031.1:0-11901 GCF_982810325.1 Paraperlucidibaca sp. | reverse complement strand
GGCATTCGCGCGGTTGGCAAGACACAGACTTCGCCACCCATCTTCTCAACAAGCTCGCCTAAGTCATCAAGTAAATCGTCTACGTCTGGATCATTTATTTCAGCAGTCCGGACTCGGCCCGTCGTCACATCAAGATGCCCTGCAATCTGACGGCCTGACTCAATCAAAAGCTTGGCAACCCTACCCTCAGCGGCGGCAGTGGCAACCTTGTTCAAATTGTCACTACCCAAGCCCTTGGACAGCGCTGTGGCAAAAGAGTCTGCTAAGGCTAGTTGGCGCGCCTGGTACTGTGGCTCCACGACCTCCCAAGCACGCTGCGCCAGCTCAGTAGTCGCCATACCTTCAGGGTTCGCATGCAAGCCAATGTCGAGTAAGTAAGGGTTGTGGCTGATCTCGCGAAATCTATGATGATGCTCAGGGAGCGCGGCCAAAATAAGCGGCAGACCGGAAGACTTGGAGTAATGCTCAAGCACCAAATGATCAACTCTACGAAAGAAGCGATCGGCTTCTACATCGAGGCTATCGCTCTTACCACCCTGCCCATGATGAACACCGGCACTTGCACCCCCTCCAGCATGTGAGAAGCTGGTCTGAGTGGGCTCGCCTTGCTCGGTGCCGAGAATATCGAGAATTGATCGCCCAACATCAGCGCTCGGTAGTAGCTCGTCAAGCGCATGACGATTTCCTTCGAAGATTTTGAATTGGCCGCGACTCAAGCTAAGAACTTGATAACGGTCCATCGACTGTAGAAAGCGGCGTAGTGGTTTGGTATGAAAACTATCCGCCACGATGGCCAACTCTGGCGGCTCGCGTTGCAGGCAAAATACTCGAAAAAACCCAGCCGAACCCAACACAGCCAATCCAGCCATTGTGTGGTTCCAAAAACTTTTGTCCTCACTCAAGGCTTCAAACGGCTGTAAGAGCATTTGTGTTTCGGCTGCTGAGTGCTTCAGTCGCAAGGAAGACTCAAGCTCCTTGAGGAGGTTACGAAAGCGGATGGGGTCTTGCTGATTGTTCGGACGCGATCGGTGCGTTGCTTGATATAGTGACAAACACGGTGGCGTGTGCGCCGCCGTTAATTCGGCCAATGCTTCAATCGTCAGTAGTGTCTTCATAGTTGCTCCTGAATGAGTAAGCTATATAGACACTGAAGCACGACCAATAGCCGCGTCTGTTCGCTAGAGCACTAACCGTGCATGAAGGCGCTGCAACACGATAGGCAATACCTCCGATAAGTCCTCAGCCACAAGGCCAATGCCAAACTCTGTGGCGGCGGCGCCATGCAACCACACTGCCGCTGCCGCGGCCAGAAATGGCTCCATGCCCTGCGTCATTAAGCCCAACACCAATCCGGCCAATACATCACCTGAGCCCGCTGTGGCCAGCGTCGGCGGCGCGTTAGTATTAATAATGGCACGCCCGTCAGGTGCGGCGATCACCGTATCGCTGCCCTTCAGTACGAGTATCGCCCCGCTACGCTTAGCTGCGTTACGAGCACGACTTAGCTTGTCGCCGGTGTCATCGAAGAGCCGCTTGAACTCCCCCTCGTGCGGCGTCAGTACGCAAGGCCCCGTGATGGAGCGCATCAGCTCATCCGGGTCATTTTTAAAGACTGACAATGCATCCGCGTCGAGAACTGTAGGCCGCCCCGTATTCAACATCGCCAATACACGCTCGCGGGTAGCATCGTTGAGACCTGCACCGGGGCCGATCAACAATCCTGAGTAACGCGCATCGGCCAGTAAACTATCGACATCAGCTAAGTCAGCGATTGGTGTCACCATCACACTGGTGAGCGCCGCTGCATAGACAGGCAAAGCATGCGGCTCCACTGCAATCGTGACCAGCCCTGCACCCACTCGCGCGGCAGCGCGGGCAGATAAACGTGCGGCACCCGTGCTGGGATAGCCACCGCAGATCAACGCATGACCGCGCGTGTACTTGTGGCCGTCGGGTTGCAGCATGGGCAATGCGTCTAGCCACAATGATGGATTGTTTTCGAAAGCGTCGGGAACGAGTGTGTCAAATACCGACATCGGCGTACCTATATCGGCAACAACTACCTCGCCGCAGAGCGCGCGGCCCGGCTGGAGCAAATGCCCAGGCTTTTTGCGAAAGAAAGTAACCGTGAGCGATGCTTGGACCGCACCTACGTTAGCGCCAGTATCGCCCATCAAGCCACTTGGCACGTCGATGGCAACTATCGTTAAGCCTAGCTCCGCCGCAGTTGCCAGTGTCTGGGTGATCGCAACATCAAGCGCACGGCTAAGACCAGCCCCAAAGATTGCGTCTACGACCAGTTCAGCACCGTCGAGCGCCTCCGGTGCCAGCTCTTCAACTGGACCTTGCCAGATCGCCGCATGCCGCGCCGCGTCACCACAAAGATGATCGCGCGGCACGAGAAGAGCCACTCTCACAGGCCAGCCAGCCTCAGCCAAACGTCGCGCAGCCACAAAACCATCACCGCCATTGTTGCCAGGACCACACAGCACTAGTACCGGTCGAGGCCTCCAACGCTGCAAGATAGTTTGCGCAACCGATCGACCGGCGCTCTCCATGAGCACGGCACCACTGATGCCAGACACAATCGTCAATCGATCCACTTGCGCCATTTGTGTGGTGGTAAGCAAGGCGGTATCAGTACTTAATCTATCGAGCATAAACTCCTATCCTTCAAGACAATCACTCCCAGCGAGCTTACTTTGCCAGCTCTTTTCGGATATCAAGTAATTCTCGCCGGCGCTGCGCACTGGCTTTGGGATAGCTCATTTTCAGAGACTCAAAGGTATCGAGCACAATGCGGGAAATAATCAGCCGTGCATTCTCTTTGTCATCCGCGGGTATCACATACCAAGGTGCGTTTTTAGTGCTAGTGGCACTCAAGCACTTCTCATAGGCCTTCATATACTGAGGCCAGAACTTGCGCTCAATGAGGTCAGCTTGGCTAAACTTCCAATTTTTTTCTGGCTCATCGATACGCTCCAAAAAACGCTTTCTCTGCTCCTCTTTCGACAGGTGTAAATAGAACTTAACAATGCGCGTGCCATTGCAGTGCAAATGCTGCTCAAGATGACGAATTGATCGATAGCGCTCATGCCATACGTCTTTACCTCGCTTCAAGGCGTCTGGCAGGCTCTCGCTACGCAAAATCTCTGGGTGCACGCGAGCAATCAGTACTTCTTCGTAATAGGAGCGGTTAAAGATACCGATGTGACCACGCTCGGGTAAGTTGCGCGTGCCGCGCCAAAGAAAGTCATGCTGCAACTCGGTAGCGCTCGGATGCTTAGAACTGAACACCTGACAGCCTTGAGGGTTAATGCCAGACATCACGTGGCGGATCGCTCCATCTTTTCCAGCAGCATCCATCGCCTGAAAAATCAGTAACACGGCATATTGATTTGAGGCGTAATGCATGTGCTGCTGTGCACTCAATTGCGCCACATGATTCTCGAGAATTTCTTTGTATTGCGACTTAGATCCATAGTACGGATCGACCCGAGTTGGCCAGTGCTTTAGCTTGACCTTGTCGCCTGCGTGGACGCGATAGTCCTTTGAGTGAATCGTGTCAGCCTGGGTCATCGCGCATTCTCCTGCACTTCATTCAGAATCATCTACTGAAAGCTATTCTACCGTCCATGATGCCAAGCATAGAAAACAGACCCAAATAGTCCAGCTCAATAACTTTTAGTGAAAGCCGTGCTAGCGCACTTCGGGCAGGGAGGCACATGCCCAGTAGTCTTCAGATACAGAGTTTGCTCGCATGCACTGCAAGTCAATGTACCCGATGAGGTCATCTCCCCTGTACTGTAGGTCAGCTGCTCACGTGACTTTTCACTCAGCTTACTCAGCGCCTCACTGCTTGCCTCTAGCACTCGTGTGATTGAAGACAGCGCACCTGCTGCCAATCGCGAAGGATTAAGCTTTATTTTGGCCTCTTCGCTCATATGCCTCATATCAGCAACGGTTTGATCCAAATCGCGCGATAGGAAGTGTTTCAACTCATCGCCTTGAGCTGTGGTGAACTCTCCAGCAGCAGTCAGCTGTTCACTCGCCTGATCAAGAGCAGTCGACATAGCCACACGCCCGCGCGTTGTACCAGCTAAGTAAATTTCGTTGAACTTTTGAGCGAACGCATCATATTTCCTGACTACCTCAGCTTTGCTCTGATTAAAAGTGCTCATATTGCATCTCCAAAGTTGCTCATGTGGAGATGACACACTGCGCGCTCAAATAAGATATGACAGTACGCTAGCGCACCAAGCTCTATATGAGGCTACTCATCATCACTGAAACATGCCCAACTACTGACTACTCGTCCAAGCCCATAACCCACTCTTTAGCTATATCAAGATCTGCAGCAGCGAAATGCCGAATGTCGGCCGACACAAAGTGCGATGCCAACTGCTTAGCTACACCGCCCAATACAGAGTCGGTCACGAGTGCGACTTTTTTAATGTGTTTATGGTGCTCTTTCACAAAACGCAGATGAGACATTAATGCGCCCAAGCCTTCCCAGCCCGGAAATATAGCTGCATCAATGATAAGCCCACGGAGTCCACCAACTCGTTCAATATATGGATCAATTTCGTTTGCCACTTGCACAAAATCATCTGCTGAGAGTGCTGCCTGTGGGTGTAAAAACAAAATGGAATGCTCTATATCAAGGGAATGTTCAATCATTGTGACCTCCTATTACGTCAGTTGAGCCTAACCTTCGCGCCACTCCTTATCGTTGCGGAAAATGCGTATGACTCGAGCATGCTGACGATCCCCATACTTCGCTAAATACGTATCCATACGAAATTCAGTCTCAATGCAGGACCAAGCCATTTCGGTGGTCGCAAAAGTCCTCAACAAACCTGCGGCATCAAGCACGTCGGTCCATATTCCATTTTCATCCTCATGCTGAATCTTAAACAATGAGCCTTCTGCACTGGCGCTTGTGTCGGTGTGTTCGGTCGAACCCCAATGGTGAGATACGTTCATAACTATCTCCGTGATTTGATAAGCGCGGGACATCGCGTTTTAGAAAAACTAACCCAGCACCAGGAACTTATCAGTTCGATAGCGTACAGACAGTAGTTGCTAATAAGGGCAGCCTGATTGGCATATAAAGCTTAGCGCACAGCATTATTTAAAGTTCATTTCTAAAAATATCAATGAGGCAGACACTATGTTTTTACTGTATTGGATCGGGTCAGTACTATTAATAGGAGGCATGATTTTAAGTGCCAACGCACTAAACTTAAGTCCAGGGTGGGTTGTTATTCCTGCACTAATAATTATTGGATTATTGATATGGAAACAAATAAATTCATCCAAGCCTAGTATAAATAGCATCTATAGGCGCATCCCTGACAAGTCAAATCACACACCCACAGTGATCCCGCTAGGGCAAGATGATTTAATACAAAGCTCAAAAGCTGGCCTGGTGGAAGGGAAAGTCAAAGCCACGCCATCTGCAGATGGATTAAGTGATGTTGAAACCTTGCGTAGTCGGGCTCAGCAAAACATCCAAGAAGGTGCGATCACAGAAAGCTATAACGCTGATAGATTCACAATCAACAAGCTGCTCAACGATGCCCTAGCTACCGAAACGGTTTGTGTGTTGCGCTACCGCCGTCATAATTTTATGGCACGTGGCATACATGCTAAGAGCATCGCAGCCGAGTTTTTGGCGCACTCAATAGAGGAACAAGGGCACGCTGATCAAATTGCCGAACGAATCGTACAGCTGGGTGGGGAGCCAGACTTTTCTCCTGACACACTAAGCCAACGCAGTCATGCCGAATATGCTTCGGGCAGCTCACTGACCGATATGATCAAAGAAAACCTTATCGCCGAGCGTATTGCCATCGATAGCTATCGTGAGTTTATTCAATACCTAGGCGACAAAGACTCGACGACCAGCCAGATACTAAAAAATATCTTAGCTGTCGAAGAGAAACATGCGGATGAGCTGGCCGACATGTTGACTGACATACCTGCGCCTACTAGTTGAGTTTATTCTTGCTGCTAAAGCGCAGAGCTTTGAAGTTGAGTCATATGAGGCAAGAGCCGATCTGTTTCTTTTTTAACGACTGCGTAGCATTCGCAACTCAGCTCTTCAAGTTTCGGCCGATCAAGCACAGTGATATGCCCTCGGCTGTACTCAATGACATTTAGTTTTTGCAGCTTGCCGGCGGCCTCCGTAACACCTTCTCGACGAACACCAAGCATGTTAGCTATTAGCTCCTGTGTCATAGTCAAATGATTGCTCGGCAAGCGATCTAACGACAGCAAGAGCCAGCGACATAACTGCTGATCAACTGAGTGATGGCGATTGCAGACTGCCGTTTGCGCCATCTGCGTAATCAACGATTGGGTATAGCGCAGCATCAATAGCAATAAATCGCCATGGCGATTGAATTCATCCTTAAGCAGCTGACTTTTAAGTCGATAGGCATGCCCGGCACTCTGCACAATGGCACGGCTGGGCGTACTTTCACCGCCCATAAATAAGGCAATACCGATCAGGCCCTCATTGCCAACAACGGATATTTCGGCAGAGGCTCCATTTTCCATGACATATAGTAAAGAGACGATGGCATCAGTCGGGAAGTAAACATTGTTCAGTTCATCACCAGACTCATAGAGCACTTTGCCCAACGGCAGTGGAACAAGCACTAGGTGCGGGAAAATTCGCTGTTGTACTTCAACAGGCAAAGCAGCCAAAAGATGGTTGTCTTCTGGCTCATGAACTTCGGGCATAAGATATCGTCTTGAAAAATGGCTACGAACCAATATAGGGGAAACCGCTCCCACAAATGGCAATATTAGGGGTATATGTCTAACACCTATGTGCGCTACCGAACATAGCGACAAAGTATTCATGTCGGTATCAAGTCGTGATCGATAGGTATAGGTTGATAGCTCCTAACATGCAATAAGGAGTCAACATGAGCGCGCTTTTACTAGTGATTGCCGCTGTCATATCACTCTATATAGGACTAAATCGCTGGCTTGCAGCCGTACTACTGCTGGCTGCCGCAGGGCTCGGCTGGGTACTCGATGCTGGGCATTGGCTAAATTTCGCCACCACCACTCTGGCACTGCTTGCAGCGCTAATACTTATCCCCTCACCGCTTCGCCGACATCTACTCAGCACCCCATTACTCGGCTGGGTGCGCGGGCGCTTACCGAAACTATCCGATACCGAAACTCAAGCCTTGGAGGCTGGTAGCGTCGATTGGGATGGCGAGCTCTTTTCTGGCCGGCCCGACTGGAATCACCTGCTTGAACTACCGCACCCCACGCTCACGCCTGAGGAGCGTGCCTTTCTCGATGGTCCAACGCAGACTCTCTGCGCCATGCTCGATGACTGGGAAATCACCCAAGAGCTCTATGACTTGCCGCAAGAGGCTTGGAGCTTCATTCGCAAAAATGGCTTTTTTGGCCTAGTCATCGACAAGGCTTATGGCGGCCTAGGCTTTTCCAATACCGCGCACTCTGAAATCGTCATGAAAATCGCTTCTCGCGGCGTCTCTGCTGCCGTCACTGTCATGGTGCCCAACTCATTAGGCCCAGGCGAGTTGATCACGCACTACGGCACCGAGACACAGAAAAACTACTACCTGCCGCGCTTGGCCAGCGGAGAAGAAATCCCCTGCTTTGCACTGACATCGCCAGTTGCCGGCTCTGATGCCGGCGCCATTCCTGACCACGGCGTTATCTGTCGTGGGCAATGGCAAGGCCAAGATGTGCTGGGCATGAAAGTCACCTTCAACAAGCGCTATATCACGCTTGCGCCAGTCGCCACGCTGATTGGTCTGGCCATCAAAGTCTATGACCCCGATAAACTACTCGCTGAAGATGCCGAGCTTGGCGTGACTTGCGTGATGATTCCTTGCGCTACCGAAGGCGTAAATCAAGGCGCTCGCCATTTGCCGATGAACACTGTGTTTATGAATGGCCCTGTTTGGGGAAGTGACGTATTTATTCCGCTCGAACAAGTCATCGGCGGTCCCGACATGATCGGCATGGGTTGGAAAATGCTACTCGAATGTCTGTCAATTGGACGCTCCATCTCGCTGCCAGCATTGGGCACCAGCGCCAGCAAAATGGCCTGCCTGACCACCGGCTCCTATGCCGCTGTACGCGAACAATTCGGGCGCTCCATTAGCGAGTTTGAAGGTGTGCAAGAAGCCATGGAACCGATGGCCGGCTACACCTATATGATGGATGCCGCGCGCGTGTTTACCTCGGGCATGTTGGATCGTGGCGTGAAACCGTCGGTACCGTCGGCGATTTTGAAATACCGTAATACCGACCTCATGCGCGATGTAGTTAACCATGCCATGGACGTGATAGCTGGTCGTGGCGTCATCTCCGGCCCGCGCAACTTTATGTCACGTATTTACTCAGCAATTCCCATCGCCATCACAGTAGAAGGCGCCAATATTCTCACCCGCAGCCTGATGATATTTGGCCAAGGCGCTATTCGCTGCCACCCCTATATTCTGAGCGAAATCGAAGCCGCCAATAACGAAGACACACAGGCTGGGATTAGCCAGTTCGATAGCGTTTTTTATGCCCACCTAGGCCATACCGGGCGTAATGTTGTGCGCTCGCTCGTGCTCGGCCTCAGTGGCGCACGCTTACAAGCAGTGCCCAGTAACGGCCAACTTCAACCTTACTACCGTCAGCTTTCGCGCTTCTCCTCGGTTTTCTCGGTAATGACCGATGTCAGCCTGCTCACATTAGGCGGTGCACTAAAGGCGCGACAACGCTTCACCGGTCGTATGGCAGATGCTTTGGTGCATCAGTACTACGCCTCAGCGACCATTAAGCAATGGCATGAAGAAGGCTATCCTGAGCATATGCGCGACATCGTCGAGTGGGGCTTACAGCGCTCGCTGTTTGATTTGCAAAGCGCGCTCTATGAAGCCATCCGCAACTACCCAGTGAAAGCTCTGCGCTGGCCGCTAATGATCATGGCCTTCCCACTCGGTCAGCGCCTGCAAGCACCTAGCGATGATCTCGGCGCACGCGTCGCAATGAGTATTGTGACTTGCGGGCCAACCAAGGAGCGTTTGGTCAGCGGCGTCTATATCGATGAAGACACTACTGACGCCGTGGGCCGCGTGATTAATGCCTTGCGCTTGGCACAGGAGACACGCCCCGCTCGCGATCGAATCAACAAAGCGATTCGTAAGGCCGGTGCCGCAGAGTTGCAAGACATTGAGCTGCTGCTTGGGCATCAGCAAGAAGAGTTATTGGACTGGGCTATCGAACACGATCTCATCAGCACTGATGAGCGTGCATTGGTCTCTGAGGCCATGGTGGCGATGTACGATGTGATTCGCGTCGACGCCTTCGATGCCGATGGCATTAAGGCATTGGCCGAATGCTCGAAAGACAAGCTGGTGCCGGTGGTACGACCTTCAGATGCGCCAATGACATAGGCCTAATCCGGTGGAAGGGTGCAATGTACGGCACATAGGTATAGCGTGGGAGGCCCAATAATGAAGGCATCACTATGCATCATGCACATCACCACATGAGCGAGCTATTCAAGCAACTCGGCCTGCCCAATACCGATGCGCAAATTCAAGAGTTTTTGAGTGCGCATCGACCATTACCGGCTAAACGCATAATCGCCGATGCGGAATTTTGGACAGATTCACAAGCCAGTTTTTTGCGTGAAGCCTTGGCTCAGGATTCAGATTGGTCTGTTATCGTTGATCAGCTTAGTCAAGCTTTACGCAGCGCTGGCACCTAAAATTAAGGCGTACAGGCATCCGAAGAGGCGCTAGTGTAGGTTGCCTACCGATTATCATGAGGTGCGTGGTGCAAGCATAATAATGGCCATACCGGTCAGTGCCACAGCCGAGCCGATAACATCCCACGATGTCGGTTTAATACCTTCAACTAGCCATAGCCAACCGATTGCCACAGCGATATATACGCCGCCATAAGCAGCATAAACTCGCCCTGCTGCTGTTGGGTGCAGAGTCAGCAACCATGCAAAAAGTACCAAAGATAAAGCGGCGGGCAATATTAACCACGCCGACTTTTCTTCTCTGAGCACGAGGTAAAGCAAATAACACCCAAGGATTTCTGCAATCGCTGTGGCCACAAACAAGCCCAAAGTCATGAACAAATTAGCCTCCAAGACGCCTGTAGAAATAGCCAGACAAGCTAGCCTCTATGATAGCTATACTGAGATGCCTATCAGCACCTTAAGCCTGTCGTAACTCAAGTAATGCACTACGCGATATCTGAATTGCCCCAGAGATGGCTAGAGCCGCCATCGCAAAAGCAACGATAACATCAGGCCAGGCACTAGCAGTAAACCACACCGCGCCTGCGGCACCCATAACTGCGACATTGCCAATGGCATCGTTACGGCTACAAAGCCATACCGACTGCATATTGCTATCGCCAGTACGATAGCGATACAACATCAGCGCAACACCAACATTGCTCAGCAGTGCCAGGAGTCCTACCTATCATTGCAGCAATCAGACATGTTGCCTCTCCTCGCCCCATCGCTCAATTAAACGACACATTACCGCTAAGTCGAATCTTCACAAGCAGCGAGTTAACTTATCAGTATCCTTTTTACTGCGACTACTTCCTAAAATAACCGCCAAAACTCCGCCAAGAATTAAAACGGATGCTTCTATCAAGTGCATAGTAATTATCTCATTGGAAAATACTAAACCTCCAAAAGCTGCAATTATTGGAACAAATAATTGAACTGCTGCTGCTTTAGTAATCGAAAGCCCGCCAATGGCGATATACCATAATAGATACCCCATCCCAGATGTTACTGCCCCAGATACAACTGCTAATAAAAATCCATTTGAAGATACATCGTAGCTCTCGAAGGTAAAATAAATAAAAAATAAAATAAGTGGGGATGTTCTGAGAAAGTTATATGCAGTATCTCGCAATGGATCGACCGAGCCTTTGCCTATCAGTGTGTATCCACTCCAAGCAGCGCCAGAAAAGGCCATCAATGCAAAACCCATGATGGATGGGGTTGTTAATCCAGGGAGTACTAGATATGCCAGTCCAGAAAAAGCAACAATCATACCTAGCCACTCATATAAACTTGGCCTACCACCAGAGATAATATTCATTATAGCCATGGTAATCTGGACAGATCCGAAAAGAATAAGCGCACCGGTTCCTGTATCTAAAGAAACATATCCGTACGAAAAGGCTACTGCATAAATAAACAACATGGCGGCACCGCGCCAGCTACCAACTGCCGAGCTTTCTGATTTTTTTCTTATGCAGAAAACAGCAACCATTAGCACAATAATCCCAGAAAACAGGCGAATAATGGTGAAGCTAGCAGGATCAATTGCACCTTCACCCAATGCCATTCGGCACAATATAGAGTTGCCAGCAAATGCAAGAAGCGCAAAAACAGTACACGCAATTATTTTGGCAGAATATATATTCATTGAAGATATACAAATATTTTATAAGCAACTTGAGTAGAAACTAGCAAAAATTTAGGCTGCATCAATTTCTACGCGATAGATATCAATCAAGCTGGCCATGTCGTCTGCTACAGCTGCAATCTGCTCTTTGCTTACGTTCCGCTCAGCAAATGCCCGTAATCCAATGATTTGCGTTTGCAACAGTCGAGCTAGCCTTGGACAATTCACCTCAGCTCGTAACTCTCCAATAGCTTTAGCTTCCTCAAGTACTTTGCAAAGCCTCTTTTCAAAAGCTGCAAGCATTGCCTGCACCCTGTCTCTTAATACGACATCTTCTGCATTAACCTCGAGCAAGGTCTTAATTAACATACATGCCTGCGCAGACGTATGGCCACTGCAGGGCTCGGCGAATGAGCGGAGATAGCACTTTAATCCCTCAATAATGCTCGATGACTCAGCGATGGCC
>NZ_CEYEMI010000030.1:0-22390 GCF_982810325.1 Paraperlucidibaca sp. | reverse complement strand
GGCCTAAGTGCACGTGAGGCACATACGCCACGGCAGCTTTCTGGCGGCGAACAGCAGCGCGTGGCGATTGCTCGCGCCTTTGCCATGGAGCCAAAATTACTACTCGCAGATGAGCCTACTGGCAACCTCGACAGCCAAACTGGGGCGCGCATCATCGAACTTTTATTCGAAGCGCATGCCGATGCTGGCACCACGCTGATTTTAGTCACTCACGATGAAGCCCTCGCCTCGCGCTGTCAGCGCCAAATCCATCTCGATGGCGGCCGCATAGTGGCGGGTAGCCACGCATGAAATTGGCTTGGCGACTGCTATCGCGTGATATTCGTGCCGGTGAAATCTGGCTGCTATTGGCGGCCTTGATACTTGCCGTGGCCGCCACGACCAGCCTGCGATTTTTCAGCTCCAGCTTAGAGCAAGGCTTAACGCGCCAAGCCGCCAGCTTGCTCGGCGCCGATCTCGTACTCGATAGCAGTCGGCCATTGCGCCCAGAAGTGCTTAAAGAAGCCAGCAAGCACGATTTGCAACAGGCCACCGTGACTGAATTCTCCAGCATGATTCAGTACAAGGATGAGTTTCAGTTAGCGGCAGTAAAAGCCGTCAGCACTGGCTACCCTTTGCGCGGCGAATTACAGGCGCGTCGTGACAAGACACAACTCCCCGCCGGCAGCCTGCCCGCCTCCGGCACACTCTGGCTAGATGAGCGCCTGTTTGGCCTGCTCGCCATCGGCTTCGATGATGAGGTGCAGCTCGGCGATATCCGCCTGCGCGTCACTGCTGTGCTCACCAGCGAACCCGATCGTGCTGGTAACTTCTCCGCATTTGCCCCACGCGCGCTAATCAACGCCGCCGATGTCGAAGCTGCCGGCCTCATCCAGCCCGGATCGCGTGTGCAATACCGCTTATTGCTCGCTGGGCCGGCTAAAGCTGTGGCTGATTTCAACGATGAGCTAAAGCCAAAGCTCGCCATTGGCGAACGCCTGCAAGATGTCGCCAGCGGGCGCTCAGAAGTTGGCACACCACTCGCGCGTGCCAGCGACTATCTGAGCATCGCTGCCATTGCCGCCGTGATTTTATCGGGCTTGGCAGTCGCCCTCGCCGCTCGCCGCCATGCCGAACGCCATTTCGACACCATGGCCTTGATGCGCTGCTTGGGCGCTAGTCGCCGCCGCGTGCAGGGCATTTATCTACGCCAACTCGGGCTTATTTGGGCGGTGGCCATTGTGCTTGGTGCTGGGCTCGGTGCCTTAGCCTCGCAGCTGCTGTTTCAATTGCTCGATAGCATGCTGCCCACGGCAGAGCTGGATTTTGCCTGGCAACGCCCCCTGCTTACCGGCATTGCCACCGCCACGTTAACCTTGCTGGGTTTTGCACTGCCAGCCCTAATCGGCTTGTTTCGCGTTTCCCCATTGCGGGTTATTCGCCGAGAATTAGCGCCAAACTCGCCCGGGTTAATCGCCGTTACTGCACTGGCCTTATCGGCATTGGCTGCGTTGCTGATGCTAGAAACAGGTCGCTGGCAATTAACGCTTTTGCTCGTTGTCGGTGGTAGCGCGCTAGCGTTTTTGCTCACCATCATCTTGCGCAGCGTCTTTGTGCTGCTGCGCAAAACATTCGCTGAGCGTTCACTGCCTAACGCCCTACTTGGGCTGCGCGAGCTCTGGCGACAACCACAAGCCAGCACACTGCAAATCCTTGCGCTGAGCATCGGTATGACCGCCATGCTCTTGGTCACCAGTGTTCGTGGTGAGCTCATCACGGCGTGGCAAAGCAAGCTTCCCGCAAATGCGCCCAACCAGTTTGCGCTCGGTATCGACGCACATGACACCGCCGAGTTTCGCCAAACGTTGGCCGATGCCGGCATCAATATCGACGCCTTATATCCGGTGATTCGTGGTCGCCTTACCGCCATCAATGGCGAGCCCGTGGTCACCGCGGTGACGAAAGACAAAGAACCAAACCTTGAGGCCCTCAATCGCGAGCTAAACCTCACCATCTCTGACACTTTGCCATTGGGCAATGAGCTACTTGAAGGCGAATGGGCAAACCCGTCGAGCGCACCATGGCCGGTCTCGATCGAGTCTAAGTTGGCGGAAAAACTGGGCGTCGGCCTTGGCGATCGCTTGATGTTTACTCTGGCGGAAGGCGATGTTGAAGCTACCGTGAGCAGTTTGCGCAAAGTAGATTGGGACAGCTTTCAGCCCAACTTTTACATGGTGTTTCCGCCGGCAGCGCTAGCCGACTTTCCGGCGACTTACCTTACTGCTTTCCATGTGCCCAGCGGCAATCGTGACGTGCTCAATACATTGCTGCAGCGCTTTCCCACGGTGGTGCTAATCGACGTCGATGCCATCATGACGCAGGTGCGTAAGCTGCTCGATGATGTCTCGCGCGCGATTGAATTTGTGCTGTTGTTTGTGCTCGCAGCCGGCGTGCTGGTGTTGCTGGCCTGCATCGCGGCTGGGCAAGATCAGCGCCGACAGGAAGCGGCCCTGCTGCGCGCGCTCGGCGCTAGTCGTCGCCAGCTTATGCAGCGTGGCTTATCGGAAATGATATTGCTGGGCGGGATGGCAGGGCTATTGGCGGTGGTTTTAACTGAGCTTCTAGCCGCTGCGTTATACATCACGCTGCTGGACTTACCACCCACATGGCATGGTGAGCTTTGGCTTATTACTCCGCTGCTGGGCGCTGCGCTCACAGGCCTTGCCGGCATGGCCGCGACACGGAAAGTCTGGCGCACTGCCCCGGCCATCGTGCTCAGAGACGCTTAGCTTTACTAAGCGCTAGGGTTCAGCCTAAGGCTTTATGCCTTAGCGCTGAAGTGCTCGAACTGGCGCAAGGTAATGCCGCACCTCTGGCGCTTTAGCGGCAGAGTGATAAGCACGCACGGCATCATGAATATCTTGGTCATGTTGAGTGACGCGCTCATGCTGGCGTAAATGCTCCGCCCAGCTCGACAGAAAGAACCATTCAAACCAAATGCTTGGATCGGCGGCATCTTGATAAACGCCCCAGCTATGAGCGCCATTACGGTAGCGCTCAGCCGACAAGGCGTGGATGGCCTGCAGAAAATCGTCGGCATTATTCGCTTCGATTACATACGAAATCGTCACCATTACCGGCCCGCGATCGGGGCTATCATCGAAACTATCGGCAATGATCGGCGCGCCCCAACTCATCGCCGGTGTTAAGTCGCGGTGCTCGCCTTGGCCCAGCTGCGCTCGCCACGTTAGCGGTATGGCGACTACTGCACCCACCGCGGCAATGAGCAATGTCGTCGATAGCGACGTGACTGAGGCCACTTGGCCCCAGACGATAGAGCCTGCCGCCATGCAGCCGAAAAACACCATGATGAAGATAGACAGGCCGCGGGCGCGCACCCAGTTTGGCAATGCGGTTTGTGCCGACACATTGAGGCTGGTGAGCACGGCAATCCAGCCTAAACCACCCAACAATGCAGCCGGAACAGCGAACCAAGCACTGGTCGCAAAGCCAAGGCCCAGCATCGCAGCAGCTGTCATGATGGTGCCAAGTACCTGCAGCTGATTGGCATCGAGCTTGGTTCGGATATGAGGCAATGCCAGCGCGCCTACAACAGCGCCAGCACCGATTGCGCCCAATAAAATGCCATAAAATCCAGCGCCACCGCCGGGAATCGCGCGTGCAATCAAAGGCAATAGTGCCCAGTAAGCGCTAGCGAACGTGAAGTAGCCTAGTGCACGCAAAAGCGTCGCCTTCAGCGGTGCATTATGGCTAGCATGCCGTAAGCCTGTGAGCATGCCGCCGAGTAAAGGCTCCGGCGGCAGTGTGCGCGCCGGTGCTGGAGGTCTCTTCCACGCTAGCAGCGCGCCGATGATCACCAAATAGCTCATGGCATTAACAACGAAAGGCGCTGCCAGACCAATATAAATGATCAGCGCGCCCGCCAATGCTGGCCCAATCGCACGGCTAATATTAATGCCCAAGCTATTGAGGGCGATGGCTGGCTGCAAGCTCTCGCGCGGCACTAGTTCTGGCACCACCGCCTGCCATGCGGGCGCGATAAATGCCGCACCAGTGCCAATCATAAAGGTGAATACGAGCAACAAAAGTGGCGTCATCCAGCCAAGTGCGACCAGCACTGCGAGGGCAAATGTCACCGCTGCGATGACGATATTTACGATGATCAAAAAGCGCTGTTTATCGACACGATCGGCCAGCGTGCCGGCCAATAGCGCAAAGCAGAAAATAGGCAGCGCGCTAACCGCTTGCACTAGCGCCACGATGGCTGGCGAAGGGTCGAGCGTGGTCATCAGCCAAGCGGCGCCGGCATTGTGAACCCATGCGCCAATATTGGAAATCAGCGTTGCCGTCCATAACAAGGCAAAAGCGCTGTGCGCAAAAGGCGCCCATGTGGACGCCGGCGTTACAATATGTGTTGCGCGCTTGCTCATGCCATCAGCTCGTGAAGCTATTGCGGCAATGGAATGAATTCGTCTTCATCGCCAATCACTTTTGGAAAACGTTGAGCACTCCAATCTGCCTTAGCTTGCTCAATACGCTCGCGGCGGCTAGACACGAAGTTCCACTCGACATAGCGCTTGCTCATCGTCTCACCACCAACAATGGCGATACGCGAATCGCGCGTTGCCGTCAGCTCAATAGTGGGCGCATTCGACAAGACCGCCATCGAGCGCTCAGAAATCAAGGTATCGCCCGAGTTCAACTCGCCTTCAGCCACATAGACGGCACGCTCTTGCGCATTCGGTACCGTAATTTTCTGCCCTGCGCGCAAATGCGCCTCGACATAAAGCGTGTTCGCATACATTTTGACTGGCGATGTTGCACCATAGGCGCTGCCAATAATCACTCGAATAGCCACTCCATCGACCTCAGCGCTAGGAATATCGGCACTGGGGTAATGGTAAAACGCAGGATCAATTTCCTCGTCGGCCTCTGGCAAAGCCAGCCAAAGCTGCAGGCCATGTAGACGATGTGCCACTTGCGTGACTTCTGGTCGCTCGCGCTCGGAATGGCTGATGCCTTTGCCCGCCACCATCAGGTTAACGTCGCCCGGACGAATAGCCTGAAAGCTGCCGAGAGAATCTCGATGCAGTATTTCACCTTCAAATAGATAGGTGACCGTGGCTAAATTGACGTGCGGATGCGGGCGCACATTAATGCCCTCTCCCGCAGCGAAGTTAGCCGGCCCCATATGGTCAAAGAAGATCCACGGGCCCACCATGCGGCGCTGCCTAGTTGGCAGCACGCGGCGCACCGTGAAGCCACCTAAGTCTTTTTCGCTAGTCTCAATCAACAGGTCGATGGTTTTGCATCCATCGGGATTAGCGCACTTTTGATCAAACTCTTCGTCGGACTTCATTGTCTGCGTGCTCATGGCATGTCTCCTATCTAAAGTTCTGCGGCTATTGCAGCCTAAAAGGCCATATCGAAGATGAGCAGCCATTAAGGCTGCCCATCTCGATGTGATTAACTCGCTTTCTTATTATCGAAATAGGCTAGCAGCGCGTTATCCAGCGCGAATCGGCCTGCACCTTGAACAGTCAACGCCAGCGTCACCACAAGCAAAGTCAGCGCATATTCATAGCCATTATTGGACATGAACAGGCCATTGCTGATGTGCACGCTGAAGATGGCGATGAGCATGGTAAAGGCGGTAACCAGCGCCGCAGGGCGAGTTAGCAGTCCTAAGGCTAGCGCTAGGCCGCCAAAAAACTCGGCACTACCAGACATCAGTGCCATCAAATAACCTGGCTCTAGACCGATGCTTGCCATCCACTGGCCAGTGCCTTCTAGGCCATAGCCGCCAAACCAGCCGAAGAGTTTTTGCGAACCGTGAGCGGCCAAAATCAGGCCCACAGGTACTCGTAAAATGAACGCAGCGTAGCCGCCAGTAGATTTGAGCAAAGTCTGTATAAATGTGGAGTTCATAATTGTCACCTCAGATGTTGTGTTTTGAGAGTCTCCCGAAGCAACGCCTCAGGTGATGTACACACCTTACTATCATTGATTTAAAATACTAAGCTAGTAATCATTGTTATATTATCAACACATTGTTGATAATTGCCTCTTTCGGAGTAAACAGTGGATCGTATTGATGCTATGCGCGCCTTCATCACCGTCGTGACTGAAGGCAGCTTCACTCTAGCCGCCGAGCGCCTAGCGCTGTCGCCACAGCTTGTTAGCAAGCATATTGCTCAGCTCGAAAAGCATTTGGGCGCACGCCTGCTCAATCGCACCACGCGCAAGCTGCATCTGACTGAGGCCGGCACGCGCTATTTCCAACGCGCGCAGCAAGTGCTCAGCGACATCAGCGACATGGAAAACGAACTAGGCGATATGCAAGCGCACGCTAGCGGCCTACTGCGCATTAGCGCGCCCGCCTCTTTCGCTATTCGCCATATGGCAAAGCTCATGATCGACTTTCAGCAAGCTCATCCAGCCGTGGATATAGATCTGCAAATCAACGATCGCAAAGTCGATATTGTCGAAGAGGGTTTTGATATTGCGCTGCGTATTGGGCATCTAAAAAGCTCGTCATTAATTGCCAAGCGCATCGCGCCAGTACGCCTGGTGATGTGCGCCTCACCTGAGTATTTGCAGCAGCACGGCATGCCTAAAAGCCTGCAAGACCTTAAGGCACATCGTTATTTGCGCTATAGCTATTTAGAGGATGACGCCAATCAGCTAGCGCATCGCTGGCTGCGAAGCAGTGACCGAGCACGTAGCAATGAGCTGGTTTGTAATAACGGTGATGTCTTAGTCGAGTCGGCTATCGCCGGTGCAGGAATCGCCTTACAGCCCACGTTTATCTCAGGCGCGGCAATCAAAGAAGGCAAGCTGACGATTGTTTTGCCAGAGCATGAGCCCGAGCCGCTAACGCTGTATGCGGTGTACGCTAGTCGTCAATTATTAGCGAATAAAGTGAAGTGCTTTGTCGAGTTCTTAGATGGCTATTATGGCGATCGCCCTTACTGGGATCAGTTTGACTAAGCAAAAACTCATATATAAATCATGGGGATAAATAATGCTGACACGCCACTGCTATTGAGAACTAAGGCTCAGTCACGCGTTTTTAATCAGGCAATAATACTTGTACATGCGGTGCGCCTAGACTCCATTCCCAATTCAGTAAGAACGACCCCGATATGCTTTGATAAGTGGCGGTTTGCTCTCTGGAATAGCCTGCTTTGATCGGCAGAATGTCATGCGTTGGAAAGCAAAATGACGCAATGCCAGCACGATGCCCAGCCATGCTTAGCGCCTCGACACAGTTGTACTGCTTCATTTTCTCAGCAAGCCACCACTCTGGATTATGCTCACAGACCATCCCAACAATGCTTGGGTCATCGTCTTCACTACGCGGGCAGCTACAGTCGCCAGGGTAGTAACTTAGCTTGACCTGCACCATTTCACCTTCATGGTTTTCGGCAAAATCGAACAAGCGTGCCAGCTCAGACTCTTCCTCTGGTGGCGGCACACCACAGCTCAATGAAATATCAAAGCTAGGTGTTTTTTTGCTCATGAACTGCTCGACATATACGCCAGCAGCTGCGAGCAGCGCCAACACGACTACTAGCCCGATAATCTTTAAGCGCTTGCTCATGTCTCAGTCTTCCATTTTGGAAATGATGATGGGGCTAGTTAATTTCTATCGACGTGCCAATCTCAGGCAGCGTGGCTGCAACAAAACGCTCAGCCTGCCAACGCATCACTTTATAGCCCGACAATGCCCCAGGCTTGAAAGAAAATCGAATTTGCAGCGGCTGGCCATCGGCATTTACCTGCTCAACGGTGATGCGCACGTCATCTAGCACCACTTCATGGCCAGCGCTAAAACCATAGGGCTTGGTCGCCATGCTGGCAAAGCCCTGCTCCGACTTCACCACCAAAGTGTCTTCTGATACGCGTCGCAGCCTGAAGGCATGCTCAGTGTCGACCAGACCGCTAATATGCGTCAGCGTTGGCAGGTTTAAACTGGACGAATGGCTAATAAAAACGCAACGGCTAAGTCTAATCCGCAGCCACTATTAACACTTATGTAACAAATTTGTTATATAAGGGGTGTTCCGTCAAAGAGGCTTGTCCAGCTTCCATACATTTTGCCGAGCACTACCTATGCGAATTACACCATGCTTAAGCCTTACCTTACTTTCAATCTCACTCATTGCCTGTGGCGGTAATGGCTCCAGCAGCACAGAACGGGCTGATAGCGGGGCACCAAGCATAGGTAATGAGTCAAGGCCTACTGCCGTTGCTGGCCCTAGCCAAACGGTTCAAGAAAACGATCTAATAATGCTTAGTGGCCAAGCTACTCCAGGGACAGGTCAATCGATACGCCGTGTCTTATGGCAGCAACTGGCTAGCGACAGCACTAAAGCCACATTGCCCAGTGACAACGGGCAAAAAAATATTCAATTTCAAGCACCTCAAGTTGAAAGCGATACGGTGCTGACCTTTATTTTTCTTGTCGAAGACAACCTAGGCCAAACGACAGAGGACAAAACAACTGTTTTAGTCCGCAACGTTCTGCCCAATAGACTTCCAATAGCGCATGCAGGCCAAGACCAAACGGTCGCCCACGGCACCTCTGATGTGACCCTGAATGGGTGTGAGTCGATTGACCCCGACGGAGAAATTACCCATTACCGTTGGGTTTTAGCCACCTCGCCAGCAGCAGTAGTCGGCACCGACTGTCAAATAACGACCGCCCTCAGCAATACCACCTCAACCGAAGAAGTGTATGTGTATGAGCTCAGCGTTACTGACAATGAAGGAGCTGAAGCTCGTGCCCAAACACGAGTAACTAAACGCGCATCAACCAATAACTCAGCCCCCATCATTGAACGAACTCAAGCCACCCCTACCCCTGCTCGCCCTAATGAACAAGTAGCACTATTAGTAAGCGCTAAAGACATGGATAACGATGGTTTACGTTATACCTGGACTCAAACAGAAGGAGAGGCTGTATATATAGCCAACTCAGAATCTGCAACGGCCTCATTCACTGCGCCGTCTAAAGCAGGCACATTAGTTTTTGCAGTGGCAGTTTCTGATGGCTCGGTAAGCGTCAATGACACCGTCAGTGTATCGGTAGCACCTCAAGAGCAATACGCTCAACCCACTATTGCTGAATGCTTGGCGGCGCCAACACAACCTAGCTGCTTCAGTGCGCTCAAGCAGCTGCTAACGAATAACCCCATTGCGTCCGCAGCCGGACTATCTGGAAGTCAGGACTCAGCGGGCACATGCAACCCTGCCGGCCAAACTAATTGGCCGCACTTCACTGGTGTTTTGCATGATCACACAGCCTATTCCGATGGCTATCAACTCACCAAGCCAGCGGATGTATTTGCCAGCGCCAAAGATAAAGGTTGGTCGTTTGCTTTCACCACGGATCACTCAGACAACTTAGGACTACCTATCCCACTAGTGCTTGCAAAAAACCCAGAATTTTGCGCAACCAACCCTCTAGGGTGCCTGTTATCCGACCCAGACAACATCGCAAGTAACTTCACAAAATGGGATGCAACGCACACTCAGGCACTTCAAGCGAGCACACCAAATTTTACTGCTATGCGTGGTTTTGAGTGGACATCCGATCGATTTGGCCATGCCAATGTGCTGATGTCACAGCACTTCATCAATCCAAAATTAGGGCCAGGATACTTGCTCACAATGGAAGGTTTCTGGGCATGGTTTGTCATGCCAACTAGCCTTGGCGGCGGCTCAGATGGCTTAATGATTTTTAACCACCCTGGTCGTGAGGATGCTATCCATGGCCCATTATCGGATTTAAAAAAGGCGCTCTCGCCCTTAGGCTTAGGAAAGCTTGCCGAAGAAAGCCCGCTACCCAGCAATCCACTTCAAGACTTACTGTCAGCCCCTGGCGATCCCGCTTATACCTTCAATGACTTGAAGTACGTGCCAGCCGCCGACTACCGTGTCGTAGGTCTTGAGGTCTTTGGCAAAGGTGATGAATACGACAGCGATGGTAAAAAACAAAGCTGGTTAGGCTACGCTCTAGATAAAGGCTGGTATCTCGCGCCTATAGGCTCAGAGGATCATCATGACAGTCGCTGGGGAGATGGAAATCTGCCAAAGACGGTGATTATTGCTCGCACACAAAGTCAAAGTGACCTTCGAGAGGCCTTATTAGCGCGCCGCGTATATGCCGTCGCGCAAAACTATAACCACTTACAGCTTAGTTTTACCGTAACGGAGTCGCCGCAAGACAAGGCATACCCAATGGGCTCTCGCATAGCAGCACCCACCGATCAACTAAAATTTCAGGTCAGCGTGGCCGATCGCTTGGGCAAGAAAACGCCACTACTTGCTCATAACACCATTATTGAAGTGATTAGCTCGCTTGCAGATAACTCCGTGAGTTACTCCCCGCTCATATCGCACAATGCAGCAACTACCACTTTCACCTTAAGCAATAGCGCAAAGCAAAACTGGGCTTTCGTAAGAGTGAGAGATAAGGCTACAGGTGCTCCTGTGGCTGTCTCAGCACCTATTTGGTTTAAGCAAGGAGGCACTGCTCTGCCAACTTGCAATAATGGCAGGTAACAATCTAGAGCTTAATAACAAGACTTTCTAAACGCTATGAAAGCCAGAGGTCAGTAGTGGGCGAAAAGGAGCTACCATAGGCGCTATTCGGCATGGCCTATTTCTCTTTGGGCAGCCAACTGACCTACGAGAAATTGAATGGCGCTGAAAGCCACCATCTGTAAAGTTGAACTCAATATCGCCGACATGGATCGTGGCTACTACGCCGATCATGTGCTCACACTGGCCCAACACCCTTCGGAAAATGACGAACGCCTCATGCTTAGGCTGCTGGCGTTTGTACTTTACGCGCACGAAGACCTCGCCTTCTCCAAAGGCTTAAGCGATCCCGATGAGCCAGACATCTGGCAAAAAGATCTCACCGGCACAATTGATCTCTGGGTCGATCTAGGCCAGCCTGATGAGAGGCGCGTGATGAAATCTTGCGGGCGCTCACGCCAAGTCGCCGTCGTTGCTTACGGCAATGCGGTGCCGATTTGGTGGGCAGCCATCGCGCCGAAATTAGAGCGCGCTAACAACCTGGAGGTGCGCCGATTAGTGGTGCAAGGTGATACGCCACTCGCTGTCTTTGTGCAAAAAAACATGAAGTTGCAATGCACTGTACAGGATGGCCAGCTCTGGCTCAGCGACAACGAGCGCAGCATTGAGATCGATGCAATACCGCTGCGCTAAGGTTTACTCAATGGAATATTCAGGGGCAAAAATATGAGCGTAAACACAGAGATCGCTATTTTGGCTGGTGGATGCTTTTGGGGCATGCAAGACCTGATTCGCCAACAGCCGGGAGTGTTAAGCACGCGTGTTGGCTACTCGGGCGGCGATGTGCCAAATGCCACCTACCCCAACCACGGCTCGCACGCCGAGGCCATTGAGGTAGTGTTTGATCCAGCTCAGCTTAGCTATCGCCAGCTGCTGGAATTTTTCTTTCAAATCCATGACCCCAGCACACCTGATCGACAAGGTAACGACAGAGGCAGCAGCTATCGCTCCGCGATCTTCACCACCTCAGATCAGCAACAACACGTTGCCAATGAAGTAATCGCTGCCGTCAATGTCAGTGGCCGTTGGCCAGGAAAGGTGGTGACAAGCGTTGAGCCCGCTGGCGATTTCTGGCAAGCAGAGCCTGAGCATCAAGACTATTTGCTACACAATCCAAGGGGCTATACCTGCCACTATATTCGCCCCGACTGGACGTTAGGTATAGGCTAAGTATTCGTAGTACAAACTGAAGAGGTGACCGAAATGAACCAAGCTCATCACCGCATGACCGAGCTATTTCAACAGCTTGGACTGCCTTCTGAAGATGCTGAAATACACGAGTTTTTGTCTAAGCACCGGCCATTGCCAGCGGGGAAAACACTGGCTGAGGCCGAGTTCTGGACAGCCTCGCAAGCGAGCTTTATTCGCGAGGCACTAATGCTAGACTCTGACTGGACTGGCATCGTGGACCAGCTAAACGAAGCCTTACGGGCTAGCCAATAGCTGTAATCAAACGCGATTACTGAATGCTATTGATCTCGGCTTCGGTCAAAGCGCGATACTCACCCACCGCCAGCGCATCATCCAGCACGATATCGCCGATGCGCTCGCGGTGTAGCTCGAGCACGCGATTGTCGAGCGCGGCAAACATCCTTTTCACCTGATGGTATTTGCCCTCGCAAATCGTCAGGCGCACCTCATTGCTAAACACACGCTCTAGCGTGGCGGGCTTGGTCAGATGCTTTTCGTGATGCAGCTGCAAGCCGGCCTGCAGGCGCTCCTCAGCATCATCAGCAAGATCCGTTAGCAAGGTGGCGTAATAAGTCTTTTCGCACTCACTACGCGGCGATGTGACGCGATGATTCCACGGGCCATCGTCGGTAACTAACACCAAACCGGTGGTGTCGATGTCGAGACGGCCGGCAATGTGTAGCACTTGCCGATTAGGCTCATCGAGCAACTCAAGCACCGTAGGGTGAACATTATCGCTAGTGGCACAGACATATCCTGCGGGCTTATTCAGCATGAAATAGCGGGGCCCAGCTGAGCTGAGCGTGTCGCCATCGAGCTGCACCGTATCATTGGGGCCAATGACTAAGCTGGCACTTTTCGTGAGCTCTCCATTGACCATAACGCGCTTATTTCTTAAAGCTATCTTCACTAAGGCGCGCGATAGATCCGTGGTTTGAGCAATGTATTTATCGAGGCGCATGGATTAAACAATCTCAGAATGGTTGGTGGTTCGGCGCATGAAAGGCTGAACCATGCCCTAGTTTACTAGATACACCAAGGCATCTAAGCGATGGCATTTCGACTCTACAGTCACAAATAGCAATGACTGAGGATACTCGCTCTCATACAATGCGCGCCGCTTCTGGCGTTACGCTGCCGGATAAAATATTGATTTTGGAGACAAAATGGTCACTCCACGCATTGTTATCGTTGGCGGTGGTGCCGGCGGACTTGAGCTAGCAACACGCCTTGGGCGCAATTTAGGCCAGCAAGGTAAGGCCCGCATTATTTTAGTTGATGCCTGCTTAACGCATATTTGGAAACCACTGCTGCACGAAGTCGCGGCTGGCACCATCAACTCCTATGAAGACGAGTTGAACTATTTTGCCCATGCCTCGCAAAACCATTTTGAGTTCCAATTAGGACGTTTTGAAGGCGTCGATCGCGACGAGAAAACCATCACTTTGGCGCCATTATGCGACAGCCACGGCAAACCGTTAGCCAGCGCACGCCATTTGAACTACGACTGGTTAGTGATGGCAATTGGCTCTACATCAAATGACTTTGGTACCGAGGGCGCGCGCGAGCATTGTATATTCCTCGACTCACGCGCTCAGGCCGACCGTTTTCAATCCGAATTTTTGAATATGTATCTGCGCGCTCATGCCTACACTGACCGCCATGACAATCCACCTGAACTCAATATTGCCATTGTTGGCGCTGGCGCCACCGGTGTTGAACTTGCCGCCGAGCTGCATCATGCCGCGCATCAATTTGCCGAGTATGGCCTCGATGGCATTTCGCCTAGCCACGTCAATATCAGCTTGATCGAAGCCGCCGACCGCATTTTGCCCATCCTGCCAGAAGGCACATCGACGGCCGCGCGACAAAAGCTAGAAAGCCTAGGCATCAAAGTCTTTACTCGCCAAAAAATCACGCAAATCAGCCAAGATGGCCTACAAGCAAGTAGCGGACTATTTGTACCCGCCTCACTTAAGGTGTGGTCAGCTGGCATCAAAGCACCTGATTTCATGAAAGACCTAAGCGGCCTTGAAACCAATCACATCAACCAATTTATCACTCAGCCAACACTGCAAACCACGCGTGATCCGCACATCTTTGCGATGGGCGATTGTGGCTCCTGCACCCTGCCTGGCAGTAGCCGTCCGGTGCCGCCCCGCGCGCAGACTGCACATCAGCAGGCGAGCTACTTGCTCAAGGCCCTGCCCCGCCATATCGCTGGCAAGCCAGTGGCAGACTTCCGCTTCCAAGATAAAGGTTCATTGGTCTCGCTCAATAGCAGCGCTGTTGGCGTGCTCATGGGTTCGATTGCTGTGCAGGGTAAGCTAGCGCGAATTATGTATATTTCGCTGTATCGTCTGCACCAAGTCGCAATACACGGCTTCTTTAAAACCGCTGTGTTGTTTTGCAAAGACATTCTCAGCAGCAAGTCACGGCCTGAAATTAAGCTGCACTGATTGACGCCGAAATGCCGAGTTAGCGCTCGGCATAAAAGCGCTTTAACCATATTGTCTGACAATTTTTGCTTGCCGAAAGCGCACTGGCATTGTAGCGTGACCCCCTAGTCAACTCACTAAGGGATCCGCTGCGCCATGTCCGCCACTACCAATCGCCTGAAATCACTGCCAAAACTCAGCGCCCTCTGGGCAATTATCAAAGTCTTATCCATGCCAAGGCCATTGGTTATGCTTGGCGAAGGCTCAGCGCAACGCCTATGTCGCAGCATGGCCGATCAAGGCATCACACGCGTATTGGTGATTACAGATGATGTTTTGGCCAAACTAGGCACTGTCGATCCATTGATTGCCGAGCTAAAGAGCCATGGCGTGGAAACAACGCTATTCACTGGCGTACGCCCTGACCCCACATTTGAAGTCGTCGAAGCCGGTCTAGCAGCGTGCAAAGCCGCACGTGCGGATGCCATTTTGGTTGTTGGCGGTGGCTCGGCTATCGATGCCGGCAAGGTCATCGCGCTTGCTGCCTCCACAGGCAAAACCCCGCAACAACTAGTCGGCGTGCTAAAAGGCCGCAAACCATCACTGCCTTTTTTTGTGGTGACGTCGACTTCGGGTACTGGTTCAGAAGCGAGTGTTGCTGCGGTTATTTCTGATAGCACCACGCACATCAAGTCGCTGCTAGTAGATCCGGCCATGGTGCCGAGAGCCGCCGCGCTAGATCCACTCATCACGCAAGGCATGCCGGCGTCGGTCACCGCAGAAACTGGCGTCGATGCACTCACACACGCGCTGGAAGGCTGGGTCAGTGGTTTCTCCAACGCCGAAACCGACGGCTACAACAGCACTGCCGTTCGCATGATCTTTAAGCATTTAGAAACCGCCTGCAATGAGCCAAAAAACCTCGCTGCGCGTGAAGCCATGGCCTTGGCATCGCACTATGCCGGCATCTGCTTAAACATCACGGCGGTGGGCTATGTTCACGCTATTGCGCATCAACTCGGGGCTAACTATGGCGTGCCGCATGGCCGTGCCAACGCCATGGTGCTGCCGCATGTGCTGACCTTTAATAAACCCAACTGCCTGAAAAAATACGCGTTATTAGCACGCGACTTAGGCTTTGCCAGCGCGCAGCAAAACGATAGCGCAGCTGCAGATGCATTGATCAGCAATGTGCATGAGCTGCTATCGCGACTGCCGCTGAAAAACCAAGGCGACTTGATCAAGCACAGCGATTACGAACGCATCGCCCACGACGCACTGACTGAAGCTCACGGCATGTATAGCGTGCCGCGCTATATGGTCGAAGCCGACGTTTATCGCATGCTCGACGGCGTGGTTGCAGCTGCTCGCTAACACTGGCGTGAGGGGCCTGCGTTAACGAGCTAGCCCCTCACTAGTGCTGATTTCGTGTTTACGTTTCTGGGTGATGCACGCTGCGTGTTTGCTTGCTCAGGCGATCAAACCGCTGCAAACCACGCACCACTATAATCGCCGCCACCGGCCCTGCAAACGGATACACAATGCCGGTGAGCACAGGCGATAGCAAAATCAAATTGCGCAGGCCTCGGCCATAAAGTACGCCCGCTCTACGCACATACAAGCCGCCAGTTGCTGTCCAGCGTAGGCGCGACTCTGAGCCAACCGGCATCGCACCGATAAAACCAGCATGAGTGTAATAGCGCACTGCCATTGCCGATGAAATTAGCGATGACAGCAGCAGCACCAAAAGCACCAGCTCCAGCGCTAAACGCGGCGTGAACATGGGCATGCCACCAAGAATAAAACTCTCGCGCAATAGCGGCGCCGACAACGTCACTGCACCCACCAAGCCAAGCACTGCCGTTGAGGCGGTAACGCTAGCCGACATCAATGAGTTGCGCAGAGTTTGCACCGCCAGCACTTCCGTGCCCGGCGTGGTGCTAATGGCAGCAAACCACTCTTCGCGTAAAGTCTCGTGCGCCTGCCGGGCCACGCGCTCAGTTGGACGGCGAGCTCGAATAGCAAAACGAAATTCATATAGCGCCAAAATCGCCATGGTGGCTGCTACCGACAACCAACTAATGGCCTCAATCATTGCTTCTGACATCCCCGCCTCCGCTGCGCTATTTACGCTAGAGTGTAGCGTGACTTCGCTAGCTTATGGAGACGATGACTATGCTACTTAGCGCCAAAACCAGTGTGGTTGTCGCGGTCGATTTACAAGGTCGGCTATTGCCCGCCATCGATAATGGCTCGAATGTTTTAGCTCAGGCGCAGCGCTTATTGCGTATGGCTGCGCTGCTCGATGTGCCGCGAATATCCACTGTGCATAGGCCCGAAAAGCTCGGGCCAACTGAGGCTATGGTGCGCAGTTTAGTCACGCACGAAATTGAGAAAACAACTTTCAATGCCTGCCATGCTGAGCTGCTCGATGCTCTGCCGAGCGCAGCAGATGATGTCGTGATATTTGGCTGCGAGGCGCATGTTTGCTTGCTGCAAACGGCCATGGGTGTGCTGATGAGCGGACGTCGTGTTTGGGTTGTAGAAGAGGCTTGCGGCTCACGCCATGCTAGCGATAAAGCCACGGCGATGGCGAGATTGCGTCAAGCTGGCGCGCAGATTATTAGCGTGGAAATGGCAGGCTTTGAATGGATGCACGATAGCCTAGACCCACGTTTTCGTGAGTTCCAGGCTTTGGTGAAGGCTGTCTAAAAGCGGCTTAGTAATGGCTTAGGGTTCAGCAGAGTGAATTAGTGCTCGCTACTCATGCGCTGGTTAATCCAACGGCTCATCCACGCCGGTGACAACTTAATCGCCAAGTTCAGCACCTTAGTTTGCAAGCCCACGGGGTAATGAATCGGGCTGGTCTCGCCACGATCATTGGCGGCATACCAAACCGCACGCGCAACGTCATCGACATTGAGCTTGATGCCCAATGACTTCACGCTCGGCAGCTTATCCAAGCCAACAACCATATTGGTTTGCACAAATAGCGGCCAAATACTTTTCACACGAATGCCCTGCTCCGCCCATTCGCAATCGAGCGCTTCGGTGAGCCCACGCACGGCAAACTTGCTCGATGAATAACTCGCCAAGCCCGGCTGGCCAAACATGGCTGAAGCCGAAGCCATATTGATCACCGTCGATTTCGGCGTTTTGCATAGATAGGGATACGCCGTGTGGCAGCCGGCCATGACGCCGCTTACATTGATATCGATAATGGCCTGATGACGCAGCAGCGGAATCTCGTGAAATGCACCCGCGGATAAAATACCGGCGTTATTGACCAACACATCGAGGCGCTCGCCCGAGGCTTTCCAAAAGCTCGCTAAAGCTTTGTCCCACTGTTTGGCATCGGCAACATTGAGCGCCGTCGTGAAGCAACGCTCAGCGCCAATTTCTGACTTCAGTGAGGCAAGGCCAACCTCATCAAGATCGGCAGCACCGACAAACCAGCCTTGATGCGCAAACTCAAGCGCCACAGCGCGGCCAATGCCAGCAGCAGCGCCAGTAATAAAGACAGCTTGTTTCATATTCGTATCCAGCTAAAGATTGCGCAAACTTTAGCCTAAGCGCCGCCTTCTCGCTAGCAAAAGGCCAAGGCAAGCCATGACAAATACGCCTAAAGCTTGCAGCCCAAGGATGCCATCACGCGCATCTTTGCCAAGACCATCGAGCCACATGGCTTTGTGAATATAGGCAAAGCTATAGCCCTCGACGCGCGCCAAATCAGTGACCACTGAACTAACGACAGCATCGATAGGGTCGATATAAATCGCGATGTGATCGGGCGTGTCGAGCTGTAATTGATAGACCGGCAGGCGCTTTTGCACGAAGCCATATTCTGCCGTAAAGCCAGTGACTGCCTGCTGGCTCTCAATACTTGCGCCGAGATGCTGTGCCAATACGCCAGCGGCTAGTTCCTGCACATAGCGCTCGATGGCTACTGGTTGGGCATTTTCGGCGCGCTGTAGGCTTATCGCTAGGTTGGGCGTGGCAGCATGGTGTTGATGTTCGGCATGCTCTTTATCGTGGCCACTATGTTGACTCTTGGCTCCGTGGCCGCGATCAACGGCATAGCTCATCCACAATGGGCCGTTGGCACTAGCCACCGCCAAACTGCGCTCGCCCATCACGCCTAAAACCGGAGGCAATGTGCGCAACTGGCCAGCGCTAAATGCTACGCGCTCGGGCTTAGCGTTGAAGCTGGGTTGGCTTTTATTGATGGCTAAGACGTGAAACATACCGCTGCTCATCGACGCGATGGCGCCAAGCGCGACAAACCAACCAAGGCGGCGATGCCAGCGTCGTGCTGCACGCGGCGTAGATAATTCAGTTGGATTGCTAGAATTAAGTGCCTTCGACCCAACGACAGTCTTACGCCGAAATAAACGAAAAATCCCAGTAACAACCACCGCTAAACTAAGACTCAACACAATGGCCATGGCGATATCACGCGAAGGCTCATGCGACCAAAAGCTCCAGCTATGCAGCCGCGAAAAGGTCGCGCTAAACCATGTTTTCCATGGGTCGCTCAGCGCCGATAAACGCAGGCCACGCGGCTCAATAAATGCTACGGTGTCGTGGCCGCTAAACTGCACACGCCACACCGGCAAATAGCGATTTATAAAGGGATATTCGGCGCTAAACGAAGTGATGAGCTGTAGCTCGGCCTCGCCACTGGATATGCCAGTGAAATGCCGCGCCAAAGCCGTCATTAACGCTGGCTCAATGTCGCTTAGCTGGCCATCACGAGCACGAAAATACTGCCGTGTGCCATCTGCGCCGCCAACCATCCAATAAGCCTCGCCCTGCCACGTCAGCGGGCGCAACTCAGTCATCACAAGATCTTTCGGTAACACCGAGGCTGGCGCGGGCAAAGCCTGCCAGCTCGTGCCCGATGGCGCGTTGACGATTTCAGGAGGTGGCACCATGGCCGCCGCCGAAGGCTGCCAGCGCGTCATTAGTGGATGCAATAAGCCGGTTAGCGACCACGCCAGCAGCGGCAAAACCACTATCAGCGCCAATGTGCGATGCCAGCGTGCGAGCCGGCTCAAACGAGAAGTTATCATCAAAATGCCTGACTCACACCGGCGTAAACTGCACGGCCATCGCCAGGGCTAAACTGTGCTTGGTCCGCACCGCCAGCATCAAAAATCACACCTGTGGTGCTGGCATAACGCTTATCGCCCAAGTTACGGCCTTCGACAAACCAAGCAAAACCATTGCTCATTGACTGATTAAGCTTGACGCCATAAACGCTATAGCCCGGTGCGTTTAACGTGTTTTTATGATCAACCCAAGCGCGTGAAGCCGACTGCAACGTTGGACCAAACCAAACATTGCCAGGTAGTTTTACAGCAACCTCAGCATTGAGCACTTGGCTAGGCAAGCCGGCAATGTCGTTGTTGCCAGCGCTAGCATCGCGAACAAAACGGAAGTCATTGTAGAGATAACTAGCTTGAGCACGCCATGCATTAGCTCGTGCCGACAGGCCAAGTTCGACGCCTTGGTGTAAGGTTTTATCGGCATTGATGGTGGCCGAGCTAGTGCCCACCGCCAAGGTCAACAACTCATTGCGAATGCGTGCGCGATACAGCGATGCATCCCAGCCCAAGCGTGCGTCGGCGAGATGGATATGGCCGCGTGCACCGACCTCCGCAGTTATTGCTCGTTGGGCTTTTAAGGGCTGATTATTGAGCGCCTCAGAGAAGCTCGGCGGCTCAAAACTGCCACTCACGTTGGCATACGCTTCGGTATCTTTCGCTAGGCGGTAAATCAGGCCTATTTTAGGTGAAGTGCGCTGATAGCTTTCGCTGTAGCTGCCCGTGGGTAAAAGCATGGCTCCCGTGGCTAAATCGGGGCCGTTGTTATCGATCTCAACCGTCTGCTTACGGCTAGCAAAACTACTTTGCACGCCAACGACTGTCGTCAATTTTGTCGACCAATCCCAGCTACTTTGGCCATACAGGTCGATATTATCGGCGCTGAGTTTTTGCCGGTGATCTAACGCGCCGCGAGCCTGACCAACGGCAAAGCCCTGCCCTGGTACAAAGGCATTATTGGCATAGCCGTAGCGCTCATCATCGGTCAAACCATGGCGCCATTGCACCCCAACAATATGCTGCTGAGCCTTACCATCCCACGTGGTATTGGCGGTATGGCGCAGGCCCACGCCCCAATCTTGTGAGTCCTGCTCAATTAAGCCGGGGCCTGTGGGGAAAAACTCTATCGGATGGTACAAACGCTTCTTCGCCACAAACACCGAAGCCTCGGTGCTGTCACCGTTGGCGTGGGTGTATTGCGTGCGATTGGCCAAACGATAAAGCATAAAATCACGATGCTGGTCGCGCGCCACAGCACGTGTATTGGCTTGGCGCGGATTGGCCTTCAGCTGGGCGTAGGTCAAATTACCCGGTAGCTCCGAGTCGGTCTCAACCACCGTCACATAAGTACGATTTTCTAGCTGCGGGCTCAGCTGCACACCAACATTGCCAACAAAGCGTGTGTTGCGCTGGCGAGCATGATCGCGAAAACCATCTTGCTCTTGAAAGTTGGTTGAGGCGAAGGCATCGAGCGCACCTTTCTGGCCACCAGCGCTTAAGTTATAGCGCTGATAATCAAATGAGCCGGCTTCAGCACGTAGCGATAGTGCCGGTGAGGTACGGCCAGTTTCGCTGACATAGTTGATCGAACCACCCAAAGTGCCGCCGCCGTAGCGCAAAGCATTAGCGCCACGCTCAACTTCGATGTAGCGCGTGGCTTGCGGCTCGATTGCCTGCATATCAAAGCCGCCATCAGCGAGATTTATCGGCACACCATCCTGCAATAGCAATAGGCCACGGCCGTGAAAAGTACGCTGCAGGCCGGAGCCACGAATGCTAATGCGCGCCTCATCGGAGCCAAACCGCGAGGCGATAAATACCCCCGGCGCCAGTTTTAAAGTGTCTTCCATGGTGCCGGCGCGACCGGTCAGATAGTCTTGTGCATCGACCACACTGACGCCGCCTGGCGCTTTTTGTAGCTCGTTTAAAGCCTTGGCTGGACTCACGGAAAATGCGGAATTTTGTGCATCAGCATTTATTGTCACAGCCGGTAGCACATGCTCAGCAAATGCCGGCACGCTAAAGCCCGCGCTTATCGCGGCAATGGCCAACGCTAATGGCTGTAGATGTCTCGTCTCTTCTTGTTTTATCGGACGCATCTAAAAACTCCAGTAAGATAGACCGAGTTTAAGTGACTCATCTGAGCTTTACCTGCGACATAATGTCGCACCTTGCGCATGTTTTCTCACCGCTGAACCTCTGCGCCGCTGAGCTAAACCCCTGTTTTGGAATGTGTTTGTTATGACCACTGCGTTATCGTCAACAGTACTCACTTTGCCCGCCCTACCCACTCGCGCCGATGACAAACGCCATTGGGGCGGCATCAGCGGCGGCGCACAGGCGCTAAGCATCGCGGAGATCGTGCAAACACACCCCGGCATGGTCGTGGTCATCACCCACAACAGCCAAACTGCCGCACGCCTAGAAGATGAACTACGATTTTTTTTACCCGATGCAACAAGTTGGCCTATCGCGCATTTTCCCGATTGGGAAACCCTGCCCTACGACCAGTTTTCACCGCACCAAGACATCATCTCGCAGCGCTTACAGGTGCTCTCCACGCTGGCGCAAACACCACGTGGCGTGCTGGTCATTTCGGCCAGCACCAGTGCGCATCGTTTAGCGCCGAAAGATTGGCTGCTAGGTCAGGCCGTGAGCCTGCGCATCGGTCAAAAACTCACACTCGATGACACTCGCACACAGCTCGATGCCGCTGGCTACCGCCTAGTCGATACGGTCTATGAGCATGGCGAGTTTGCCGTGCGCGGCAGCCTCATCGATCTCTTTCCAATGGGCGCTGAACACCCCGTGCGCATAGAGCTATTTGACGATGAAATCGAAACGCTGCGCCTGTTCGACGGCGAAACTCAGCGCACCGTCGAGGCTATCGAAAAGCTCACACTGATGCCCGCGCACGAGTTCCCGCTCGACAAGGCCGGCATACGCCGTTTTCGCGACCAATGGGCCGATAATTTTACGGGCGACCCCAAGCGCAGTAGCCTCTACACCGATGTCATCAACCGCATCGCCGGCAATGGTATTGAGTAC
>NZ_CEYEMI010000029.1:9847-22765 GCF_982810325.1 Paraperlucidibaca sp. | reverse complement strand
GTTAAAGCAGCTACTGCGCTGCGTAACAACACCGGCGAAAGTCTGAAAACCAGCCTGTCCAACCGCGTCGGCGGCCTAGTCGGTCTCGATGGCGCAATGGTCGAAGCCCTGTTGCCGTTGCTGGGCTTCTAAAACTGTTTGAATCCGGCGGGCCATTATGTCCGCCAGCTAATCTGCACGTTTCCCGTGCTGGAGTGATGTGATGAGCTTGTTACCCCCGGTCGCAAAAACGCCGCTTTTCGGCCACGGCCGTTATTGGGCCGAATGTTTTGGTGACGCGCCATTTTTACCAATGTCGCGCGCCGAGATGGACCAACTTGGCTGGGACTCTTGCGACATCATCATCATTACCGGCGATGCCTATATTGACCACCCAAGCTTCGGCATGGCCATCATCGGTCGCCTGCTCGAAGCCCAGGGCTTTCGCGTCGGCATCATCGCGCAGCCTGAATGGCAGTCTGCTGACCCATTCAAAGTGCTGGGCAAACCCAACCTATTTTTCGGCATCGCCGCCGGCAATATGGACTCGATGATCAACCGCTACACGGCCGATCGCAAAATCCGCTCCGACGATGCTTATTCGCCCAATGACGAAGGCGGTCGCCGCCCAGATCGCGCCAGCCTCGTCTATGCCCAACGCGCTCGCGAAGCCTATCCCGATGTGCCGCAAGTACTCGGCGGCATCGAAGCCTCACTACGGCGCATCGCACATTACGATTACTGGCAAGATAAAGTCCGCCGCTCGATTTTGCTCGATGCTAAGTCTGATATTTTGCTTTACGGCAATGCTGAGCGCGCCATCGTCGAGATTGCTCACCGCTTAAGTCGTGGCGAATCCATTCGTAATATCACCGATGTACGCGGCACTTCGTTTTTACGTCGCGACACGCCTAAAGGCATGTTTGTCCTTGACTCCACACGAGTCGATGCACCTGGCCGCGTCGACCGTATTCTCAACCCCTATGTGAACACCGCCGACTTAGCCGCCTGCGATATCGAGAAACAAAAGAGCGCAGCAACTTATGCCGGCAGCGCATTTTCCAGCGAGCTGAGCAATGCCGCCAGCGATCGTGGCTTCGGCACTTTCAGCAGCAATAGCATGCACGGCGCCAATGACATCGGCGCACCAATCGAGGTTACACCAGGCGCTTGGGGCGATCTCACCGCATTGCCCGATGACACCACTGTGGTCGACCTATTGCCCGCCGGTAGCGTGAGCAAGCGCAGCAAATTGCCTGCGCGTGATGACACGGTGATTCGCCTGCCGTCGTATGAGAAAGTCAAAGCCGACCCCGTGCTCTACGCTCACGCCAACCGCGTATTGCACTTAGAAACCAACCCCGGCAACGCTCGCGCGCTAGTTCAGCGCCACGGTGAAAATGACGTCTGGCTCAACCCACCGCCAATTCCGTTGACCACCGAAGAGATGGACTACGTCTTCGATCTGCCTTATGCCCGCGTACCACATCCATCCTATGAGGGCGCACGCATTCCGGCCTACGAGATGATTCGCTTCTCGGTCAACATCATGCGCGGCTGCTTTGGCGGCTGCACTTTCTGCTCTATCACTGAGCATGAAGGCCGCATTATTCAAAGCCGCTCGGAAGACTCGATCATTCGTGAAGTGGAAAAAATGCGCGATGTGCCGGGCTTCACCGGCATCGTCTCTGATCTTGGCGGCCCGACTGCCAATATGTATCGCCTAGCCTGCAAAAGCCCCGTAATCGAGGCCGCCTGCCGCAAGCCATCGTGTGTTTATCCCGGCATTTGCGAAAACCTCAATACTGATCATGACCCGCTGATCAAACTCTACCGCCGTGCTCGTGAGCTCAAGGGCGTGAAAAAGGTCTTGATTAGCTCAGGCCTACGCTACGACCTCGCTGTGCAATCGCCCGAATATGTGCGCGAGCTGGTCACACACCATGTTGGCGGCTACCTGAAAATTGCCCCAGAGCACACGCAGGAAGGGCCTTTATCGAAAATGATGAAGCCCGGCATTGGCAGCTATGATCGCTTCAAGCAGCTCTTCGATAAGTTTTCGAAAGAAGCGGGCAAAGAACAATTTCTCATTCCTTACTTCATCGCGGCCCACCCCGGCACCACCGATGAAGACATGCTGGACTTGGCTATTTGGCTAAAGAAAAATGGCTTCCGCGCCGACCAAGTACAGGCGTTCTATCCATCGCCCATGGCCACAGCCACAGCGATGTATCACAGCGGCAAAAACCCGCTGCGTAAAGTCACGCGTGATTCGGAAGAAGTAGAAATTGTGAAAGGTGATAAACGTCGTCGCCTGCACAAAGCCTTTTTGCGCTACCACGATGCCAATAACTGGCCATTGCTGCGTGAAGCATTGAGAGCGATGGGTCGTGCCGATCTAATTGGCAACGGTAAGCAGCATTTGATTCCAACATGGCAACCAGCGACCGATGGCCAGTACGCGAGTCCGCGCAAGAAAAACACCAGTACGATAGAAGGCGTGTCGGTGAAGGTGCAGCCACAGAAGTCGCGTGCGTCACAGCGTACGCCGCAGAAGGGGCAAATACAGACGCAGCACACGGGCTTACCACCACGTGATGATGGCAGTCGTGCACCGAGGCGTCCGCGCTAACACGCCCTACAGTTACTCGGCACCTAGCTCTCGCTCTAGCGAGCAAGCAGTGTCGACGTAACCTGCGACAGGAATTAGTTCGCTAAGCTTTCGCGCTGGTCCGCCAGCGCTTTCGCTATTTGGCGAAATACTTTCGGGCTAAGCACCATGCCTATATGTGAGCAATTTGCCTCCATATGACGCGCATGCGGCGTGACACGGTCGATAGTCGCCGGCCAGCTCACGATGCCATCAACACGGCTGAAGATAAGCGTCATCGGGCATTGAATCGGGACACTGTCTCGCGCGGCAATATCGCGCTCGATCGCATCAAGATCAAAACCCATCTTCACGTACTGCTTTGCCGTTAGCGTGTACTTCGGGCCGCCAACAACTGGCGAGCCTAGCGTGACCACACCGGCAATTTCAGCCGGCAAATCACGGGCTAATTCGCGCGCAATATAACCACCTAAAGACCAACCAATGAGGCTGATGGGCTGGCCTAACTCAGCCGACCATTCGCGAATACGCGCTTTCAGTGGCGGCACCAGCTTATGCACTGCACCATGGTTTTTGCCTTGGCCCCATTGCCGCACCACATAGCCCAATGCCTCAAGGCGCTTGGCCAACATTTGCATCGCCCGCTCGCTGGCCCCATAGCCTGGTAGCAGCATCACGGGATGAGCCTTGCCATGCTCATCGCCACGCGGCAGATTATTATGCAAGTGACGCTTAAGGCGTAGGCCGTCGAGCAGCTCTATACCCACACGCGCCTCAGCTAAGACCTCGTACCAACTCGGTGTCTTGCTCGGCAGTTCAGTGGGCAGGCTGCTCAAATAGCGCATGCGAAATGGCCTATTTACGCTTCATCATGTCGAAGAATTCATCATTGGTTTTCACGTCTTTAAGCTTATCGAGCAAGAACTCGATTGCAGCTATCTCATCCATTGGATGCAGTAGCTTGCGCAAAATCCAAACTTTCTTCAGTTCATCATCGCCAATCAAGCGCTCTTCGCGACGCGTGCCTGATTTCTTGATGTTGATGGCCGGGAACACGCGCTTCTCAGCGATGCGACGGTCAAGGTTAACTTCATGGTTGCCGGTACCTTTGAACTCTTCAAAGATGACCTCATCCATTTTCGAGCCAGTGTCGATCAATGCCGTAGCAATAATCGTCAGCGAGCCACCTTCTTCGATATTACGTGCGGCACCGAAGAAGCGCTTTGGACGCTCCAAAGCATGCGCATCAATACCACCGGAAAGCACCTTGCCTGAGCTAGGAATTACCGTGTTATAGGCACGAGCCAAACGCGTGATGGAGTCGAGCAAAATGATCACATCTTTTTTATGCTCAACCAAACGCTTGGCCTTCTCGATGACCATCTCGGCCACTTGTACGTGACGCACTGGTGGCTCATCGAAGGTCGAGGCAACTACTTCACCGCGCACGGTGCGTTGCATCTCAGTGACTTCCTCTGGACGCTCATCGATCAGCAGCACAATAAGTGTCGCTTCAGGATTATTACGCGCAATGGATTGAGCCAAGGTTTGCAGCAACATGGTTTTACCGGCTTTCGGCGGCGCCACAATTAGTGAGCGCTGGCCTTTACCGTAAGGCGCTACCAAATCGATAGTACGTGCCGTTAAGTCTTCGGTAGAACCATTACCCAGCTCCATAACGAGGCGCTGAGTTGGGAAAAGTGGCGTTAAGTTTTCAAACAAAATTTTATTACGCGCGTTTTCAGGCGCGTCTAAATTAATTTGATTAACTTTCAATAACGCGAAATAACGCTCCGACTCTTTCGGCGGACGAATAGTCCCGGAAATGGTGTCGCCAGTGCGTAAGTTAAAGCGGCGTATTTGTGACGGGCTGACATAAATGTCATCCGGCCCGGCTAAATATGAGCCTTCCGCTGAGCGTAAAAATCCGAAGCCATCGGAAAGGATTTCCAAAACGCCATCGCCAAAGATTTCTTCGCCGTTTTTAGCGTGCGTTTTTAGAATGGCGAAAATGATGTCTTGTTTACGGTTGCGAGCCATGCCTTCTAAGCCCATGGATTCCGCAATTTTGATGAGTTCGCCTATCGGCATTTTCTTGAGTTCGGTGAGATTCATACCGTGCTGTCAATTGGAGGGTGGGAATACCCTAGTTACTCTAATGGCCAATGCTAGGCTGAGGTCGTTCAGCAGGAAGTAACTGCGCAGCGCAACGGGAGTTGGCTGGAGGTCATGGGGAACGGGTTAAGAGTAATCTAGGCTGTAACGAGGCGACGGTGCGGAGTGCAACCATCGCCGATAAAACTTATATAGAGGAGTCGATAAACGCTGTCAACTGCGATTTTGATAACGCGCCGACTTTTGTCGAAGCGATTTCGCCATTTTTGAACAACGTTAAGGTAGGAATACCACGCACGCCGAACTTGGCAGCAGTTGCTGCGTTTTCGTCAACGTTGACTTTGACGATCTTCACGCGGCCTTGGTATTCGCTGGCTAATTCATCTAGCACTGGGGCAATCATTTTGCATGGACCGCACCATGGCGCCCAATAATCAACCAAAACTGGCACATCGGATTGTAATACATCGGCGGCAAAATTGGCGTCGCTGGTGTTGACGATCAGCTCACTGCTCATCATGGCACTCCGTCAGAAAGTAGGGATTAATCACTCATCGATAGTAACACACGGACGAGAAAGTCATGCAAGCGACTCGTGCTGCGTTACAATTACGAATTCTGCTTATACATTTGATAAGCCACAAGGAGTACGCCAATGCTGCGTAGCAAGCCTTTAAATGATGGCTTATTGGCCGCTGTCGACATGGGCTCAAACAGCTTTCACTTGGCCGTTGCACGCTTAGATCATGGCGTCATTCGTCTCACTGAAAGCCTGTCTGAAAAAGTTCAATTGGCCGCGGGCCTTGATGAAAATCAAATGCTTAGCGACGAGTCAATTGAGCGTGCTCTAGCCTGTTTGTCACGCTTTAGTCAGCACCTAGCGGGTGTCGAGCCTGACCATTTACGCATAGTTGGAACCAACGCCTTACGCGTCGCGCGCAATGCACGACGCTTTACTTTAGCTGCGCAAGAAGTACTGAAACGACCCATTGAAATTATCGCTGGTCGCGAAGAGGCGCGATTAATTTATATCGGCGCATCGCAAACCATGGCTGGTCAGGGCAAGCGTTTAATCATCGATATTGGCGGCGGATCAACCGAACTAATTATCGGCGAGCGCCACGAACCGTTGCTCACTGAATCTTTACATATGGGCTGCGTAAGCTATAGCCAACGCTTTTTTGGCGATGGCCGCATCAGCCCAGAAGCACTCAATCGTGCCACTACCAGCGCTCGTCAAGAATTAGCCTCTATTGCGCGCAATTATCGCGAACTCGGCTGGGATGTCGCAGCTGGCTCATCAGGCACAATGAAAGCAATGCGCAACGTAATTTGCAGTCTCGGCTGGGGAACGCCGGAAGGGCATATTCCAGCCGATGCTATTCCAAAGTTACGCGAACTAATACTTAGCGTCGATGACATTAGCAAGCTAGAGCTGCCAGGCCTCAAGGAAGATCGCCGCCTACTGATTCCGGCAGGCTTTGCGATTGTGAGCGCAGTTTTCGCATCCTTGCATATTGAAACACTGACCTTTGTCGACGGCGCACTGCGTGAAGGCGTGCTCTATGACATGCTGGGGCGATATGGGGAAGGTGATGTGCGAGACCGTAGTATTGATTCATTGCAGCAGCGTTATGGCATAGACCGCGACTTCAGCATGCGCGTTTGTGACACGGCAACTGAGCTATTTAATCAACTGCAGTCGCCGCTCCAATTTGATGAGGATCACCTTGGTACATTACTAAGAGCTGCCCAACTGCACGAAATTGGCAAGGCCATCTCGCATACTGGCTTTCACAAGCACGGCGCATACCTGTTACTGCACTCTGACCTTGCCGGGTTTTCCAACCCAGAGCAGGAAGTTTTATCGCTAATGGTCGGCTCTCACCGACGCCGCTTGCGCAATGAAAATATGGAATCTTTGCGTAGCGCCGGTGGCGAGAAACTACTCCAACTCACCTTGATATTGCGTCTGGCAGTATTGCTTAATCACAGCCGTAGTCGTGATGATATCGCCGTCCCTCGACTTCGCTCCGATGGTGAGCACTACCGCATAGACTTCGAGAAAGGCTGGTTAAAAGCGCACCCATTAACGCTAGCCGACTTAGAGCAAGAGTGCAGCTACTTTAATAGCGCCAGCCTAAAGCTCTCAGTGCACTAACTGAATTTTTCTAAGAGCTTTTGCTGTGCGCTACAGGGGCTATCATCGCCCGGCGTAGCGCGCACCCAACTGCCATCAGGCTGCATATCCCAGGCCTGCGTATTATCGTTAAGGTAGAGCATCAAGCCGTAATCAATAATGCGTTTGCGATGTACGGGGTCGAGGATAGGAAAACAGGTTTCAACTCGCTGATACAGGTTGCGATCCATCCAGTCTGCGCTGGAGCAAAACACTAAAGCTTCACCGCCGTTTTCAAAATAAAACACGCGAGTATGCTCAAGAAAGCGACCGACAATAGAGCGTACCGTAATGTTATCGGTGACACCCGCAACACCAGGTCGTAAGCAGCACACTGAGCGAATAATTAGATCGACTTGCACGCCTGCTTGTGAGGCGCGCATCAGTGCCTGCATGAGCACCTTTTCCGTCAACGCATTCACTTTAATGATAATACGCGCTGGCAAGCCCGCCTGTTTGTTACTGATCTCTTGCTCGATCATGCTGAGCAACTTGGGGTGCAATGTGAATGGTGCGTGCAACAGCTGCTTTAAACGCAGTACTTTGCCCATACCGGTAAGCTCTTGGAAGATTTTATGAATATCTTCGCAAACCTCAGGGTTCGCCGTGAGCAAGCCATAGTCGGTATAGAGACGCGCATTGCCTGCGTGATAGTTACCAGTCCCTAAGTGGCCATAGCGCATAAGCTTACGGCCTTCACGACGCACAATTAAGATCATTTTCGCATGGGTTTTATAGCCCACGATGCCATAAACCACGATCGCACCGGCTTGTTGCAGCTTATTTGCAACTTCAATATTTGATGCTTCATCGAAGCGTGCGCGCAGCTCGATAACGGCTGTCACTTCCTTGCCATTACGTGCGGCATCAGCCAGTACGTTTACAATTTCAGACTCAGGGCCCGAGCGATACAAGGTTTGCTTAATCGCAAGCACGGACGGGTCTCGAGCAGCCTGACGCAGCATATCGACCACCGGAGCAAAGGACTCAAACGGGTGGTGCAAAAGAATATCGCCTTGTGCGAGAGCCTCGAAAATACTTTCCGACTTTTGTAGCACCTCAGGAGTGCGAGGCCTAAAGGGCTTAAAACGCAAACGCGGCCGATCAAAGTCTGAAAGCAGCCGCGATAAATTCACTGGCCCGTTTACTTGATACAAGGCTTCATTACTCAAGCCAAACTGTCTCAGTAAATAGTCAATAATGTGCCGAGGACAATTATCCGCCACCTCAAGACGCACGGCCGCGCCATAACGCCGCGAAAGTAACTCACCTTGCAGTGCAGAGGCTAAATCTTCCGCATCTTCATCAACCGTCATATCGGCATTCCGCGTAACACGGAATTGAAAACAGCCATTCGCCGTCATGCCTGGAAACAGCTCTGAAACATGTTCGTGAATAATCGAAGACAACATCACATGCTGATCACCACCATCAACAATGTCGTCTGGCAGACGCACGACTCGCGGCAATGAACGCGGGGCAGGCACCACAGCCAATGACATTTGGCGGCCAAAGGCATCTTTGCCATCGAGTGACACAATAAAGTTCAGCGATTTATTAACCAAGCGCGGGAATGGATGTGAAGGGTCAAGCCCGATAGGCGTAAGCACTGGCAGGACTTGTTCTTTAAAGTACTTTCGCACCCACGCCGACTGCTTATCCGTCCATTCATCACGGCGCAGATAGCGAATATTTTCAGCAGCCAGCGCCGGCAATAAATCATCATTCAAAATACGATACTGACGCTCAACCGCCGCGTGGCAAATCTCTGAAATAAGCTTCAGCACTTCTTGCGGCAATAAACCATCGGGGCCCGATCTGATATGCCCAAATGAAACTTGCTGCAGCAAACCCGCGACACGAATCTCGAAAAACTCATCGAGGTTGCGCGAAAAAATCAGCAAGAAATTTAGGCGCTCGATAAGCGGATGGCTAGGATCCGTCGCCTGCTCCAGCACACGCATATTGAAATCGAGAATACTTAGCTCTCGATTCAAATACAGCTCTGGGCTGGTCAACTCAAAGCTTTCAGCAGGCTCAGTCATAACATATCCTTCAGGTAATCAGCGCTTTTGATGATGCAGGCTATACCACCAAGATGTCAGCGTGATGAAGCATGAAGTAATCGCGCCGCCTCAACGGCAAAGTAGGTCAAAATACCATCTGCGCCCGCGCGTTTAAATGCCAATAGTGATTCTAAAATAACTGGCTCGCGCGACAGCCAACCGCGCTCAAAGGCTGCCACATGCATGGCGTACTCACCACTCACTTGGTATGCAAAAGTTGGCACTTGAAACTCAGATTTAACCAAACGAACAATATCTAAATATGGCATGCCAGGCTTAACCATCACCATGTCGGCGCCTTCAGCCAGGTCGAGCGCAACTTCATGCAAGGCTTCGTCGGAATTGCCCGGGTCCATCTGATAGTTCTTTTTATTGCCGCCTTTTAAATTGCCAGCGGAGCCTACTGCATCCCGAAATGGCCCGTAGTAACTCGAGGCATATTTGGCCGCGTAAGAAAGAATACTAACGCGCTCATAGCCTGCTGCCTCAAGTGCAGCGCGGATAGCGCCAATGCGGCCATCCATCATGTCGGATGGTGCGACGATGTCTGCGCCAGCCTCAGCATGCGACAAGGCTTGGCGCGCGAGTGCGGCCACGGTGATATCGTTGGCGACATAGCCAGCGTCATCGAGGATGCCATCTTGGCCATGCGTGGTGAACGGGTCGAGTGCGACATCGGTGATGATGCCAAGATCAGGGTACGCGGCCTTCAGCGCGCGCGTGGCGCGTTGGGCGATGCCATCGGGCGACCATGCCGCCGCTGCGTCTAAGCTTTTATGCTCTGGCGGCGTCACCGGAAATATCGCCAATGCCGGAATGCCCAGCTCGACCCATTCTGCCGCGGCCTCAATAAGCAGGTCGATAGACAGGCGCTCGACACCGGGCATTGATGCCACCGCTTCGCGGCGCTGCTCACCATCGAGCACAAAGACCGGATAAATCAGGTCATCGACAGTTAGTTGATTTTCGCGCACCAAACGGCGCAACCAGTTATGAGCGCGGGTACGACGAAGGCGAGTGGCGGGATAAGGCGCGCGATTGGCAACAGACATCATCATCTCTCTCGGTATAATAGCAACAGCTTAGCCGAAACGCAGGCGCTTTCGTAGCAATGGCGCGAAGTTTGAGGTGACGCGTAGCAGAGAGCTTGCTACATTCCACGGCATTACATTCTTTTGCATGAATAGCGATATGAGCGAAACACTAACCGCAGATCAAGCGCCAAAACTGAGCCCCGAAGAACGTGCCGCGCGCCTAGAGAAACGCCGCCAACAACTCATCGATGGCTTTAATGCTATTCCGTTTATCGTTCATGTTGGCGGCAAGCTCGTCTACATCGGCGAAGATGAAGCGCGTGCTGAAATAAGCATGGCGCCGCACTTAGTCGGCAATACGTTTCAGCAGATTTTACACGGCGGGGTGATTGCCACTTTGCTCGATAGCGTCGCTGGCGTGGTCAGCATGGCTGCGGCCTATGGCCGCTTAAAAGGCCAAGCAACGGAAGAGAAAATGCGACGTATGGCACAGCTAGGCACTATCGATATGCGCATTGATTACTTGCGTCCCGGTCGAGGTGAGAGCTTTATCGCAACGGCAAAAGTGGTGCGCATTGGCAGTAAAATTTGCGCGACGCAAATGACACTACACAATGAGAAAGATGCACTTATTGCCACCGGCAATGCCGTGTTTCATTACTAGCCTAAGCCGTAAGTGCCTCTAGAGCTTCCGTTGCCGCCAACCAAGTCGACTCGGCCTGCTCCATCGTTTTCTGAGCCTGCTTTTGCAGCTGCAACATTGCCGCAAGTTCATCGCTGGCCGCTGGCTCATAGAGCGCTGAGTCGCCAAGACGCTCAGCAATCGACTCAACATTGGCTTGCGCATCGAGCATAGTTTGTTCGCTACGCTCTACGGCTTTTTGCGCGGCTCGGAGATCGGCAGAGCGCACGGGCTTTTTGCTCGCGCTGGGCTCTATTGCTGCTGGCACCGCAACTGGCTTAGCTGCTTTCTCTAGATCAGCACCGGCCACCACAGAGATCGGAGCACCGTTGGTTTGCTTTGAGCGCCAGGTACGTAACCACTGCGCATAGTCATCGAGATCGCCATCAAAACGCTCGGCCTTACCGCTATTGATCAGCCACAACTCATCGCAGGTAACCGCAACCAAATGCCTATCGTGCGATACCAGCACAATCGCACCTTCAAACGCTTGAATGGCCACCAGCAAGGCATGGCGCAAGGCTAAGTCCAAATGGTTGGTCGGCTCATCGAGCAGTAATACATTGGGACGCTGCCAAATGATTAACGCCAACGCTAAACGCGCTTTTTCGCCGCCAGAGAACGGCGTAATTTCAGCGGTAATGCGATCGCCACCAAAACCGAAACCACCAAGAAAACTGCGTAGCGTAAGCTCAGATGTGGTCGGACTTAGGCGCTGAATTAACATTAGCGGAGTTGCCGATGAGTCCAGATGATCCACTTGATGCTGAGCAAAATAGCCAATGCGCGTGTGCTCACTGATTAAGCGTGTGCCAGAAATCAGCGGCAGGTCACCGACTAGCGCGCGCACCAATGTGGTTTTACCGGCGCCATTGGGGCCAAGCAAGCCGATACGTGCACCAGGATATAAGCCTAAAGCGACATGTGAAATAAGTGGCGTTTTACCATGACCAATGGCGGCCTCATCTAGCCGCAGTAATGGACTGGCTAAGCGCTCAGGCGCGCGAAAACGAATATCTAACCCCGACTCGATTTCGGCAGGCGCACTTAAAGTCATGCGCTCTAATGCTTTTATGCGGCTCTGCGCTTGTTTTGCTTTCGTGGCCTTGGCGCGAAAGCGATCGACAAATGATTGTAGATGAGCCACTTGCACTTGCTGCTTTTCAAAGGCTTGTTGTTGCTGCGCCAATCGCTCTGCGCGAGTGCGCTCAAACATCGAATAGTTGCCGCGATAATGCGTAATCGTGCCTTGCGCCACATGCAAAATATGCTCGACAACAGCATCGAGGAAATCACGATCGTGCGAGACCATCACCAATGTTCCGGGATAAGCACGCAGCCAATCCTCTAGCCACAAAATCGCATCGAGATCGAGGTGGTTGGTGGGCTCATCGAGCAGTAATAAGTCTGAGCGGCACATTAAGGTTTGCGCCAAGTTCAAACGCATACGCCAACCGCCAGAGAATGCGGAAACTGGGCGCTGCATATCTGACTCAGAAAAGCCCAAGCCGGCTAAAAGCTGAGAGGCGCGAGACGAGGCGGTGTAGCCATCGATGCTTTCGTAATTGGCAAATAAATTACCCATCGCCGTGCCATCGAGCGAATCCAAATCACTCAGTAGTTCGTCGAGCTGACGCCATTCGGCATCTCCATCGAGAACATAATCGAGTGCACTGCGATCAACAGCAGCAACCTCTTGCTTCATGTGCGCGACAACCCATCCCACTGGGCGAGAAAGCGAACCGCTATCGGCTTGCAATTCGCGCAGCAACAGTGAAAACAGCGAGCTCTTGCCTGCGCCATTATTACCAGTCAGCCCCACATGCCAACCCGGATGGATCGCGAAACTGGCATCGGTAAATAAAGGGCGACCGCCACGTAGCAGTCCGAGTTGCTCGGCAAGAATCATGGGTTTCTCAAATTGGGCTTACAAATAGGTATGCAGAAATGACAACGGGCCCGAAGGCCCGTTGCATCTTAACTGAAACGACTTAGTTCGTTGAGTCAGTCTTCGGTGCTTCAGCCGTTTTAGCGGCTGGCTTTGCTGCTGGCTTAGCAGTAGCTGGCTTAACGGCCGGCTTTACTGCTGGCTTTTTAGCAACTGGCTTTTTAGCAGCAGTGGCAGGTTTGACCGCCGCTGGTTTTTTAGCAGCAGCTGGCTTAACGGCCGCTGGTTTTGCAGCAGCTTTTGCTGGGGCTTTTGCTGGTGCTTTAACAGCGGCCTTCGCTGGCGCCTTAGCAGCAACTTTAGC
>NZ_CEYEMI010000029.1:0-9747 GCF_982810325.1 Paraperlucidibaca sp. | reverse complement strand
TTGGCTGGTGCTTTAGCGGCAGGCTTAGCAGCAGTGCCTTTTAACTTGGCTTGCAAAAATGCTTTCAATTCACTTTTCTGCGATGACTTTAAAATCTCACGGCGTGCTTGATAATCTTTTTTCGCAGCAGCAATAACTGCCTTCGCCTCGACTTGTACCTGACGAATACTGTCTTTAATCAACGCTACCATTTCTTTGTCACCGGCAGCTTTTTGCAATTGTGCTTGCAGCTTATCGATGGCTTCTTTTGCACTAGCTTCCGCTTTTTCAATCAGCTTCATGCCAGCTTCAACATAGCCTTCGGCTTCTTGTTGCGCCTTATCAACGGCTTTTTGTAATTGATCGCCTAACTTAGCAGCTTGCTTCTCTACGTCGGCTTTGATTTTTTCCACCTGGCTCGCTGCTTTAGCAGCGTTGGCCTTGATGGGCGATGCTTTTTTCTTTGCAGCGGGCATGGAAAATTCCTCAGATGGTTTATGCAAAAAAGAAGTTAAACGAAGATGCGTCAAATTGCGAGTCTATCAGCGAAACTTTTACAACTTTCTGTCGGAACTTAATCAATTGGCTAGTGGTCACACACGCTTCTTGTGCTTATGCTCAGCTTCACCAACATTTCTTGGAGTTTCCTATGCGTCGTCTTGTTCTCGCCGCTGCCATTTTATTTACCGCCTCAGCGGTGCAGGCAGATACCGATATTGCTCCAGCTTCTTTTGCCACTGCTCCAGTGCTTGCTCCAAATAGCGGCAAAAAGCCTGTAGTCGATAAAGAACAATTTGCCTACAGCATCGGCTATATGAATGGCCAAGGTAGTGCCGAGCAAATTCCAGATCTCGATACCGATACTTTCATTCGGGGTTTTAAAGATGCGATTGCCAAAAAAGAAAGCTTACTCAGTGCGCAAGAACGCACCACTGCAATTAATCGCTATAAAGCTCAGCGCATGGCGCAACTTGAGGCCGATTTAAAAGCTTTAGCAAAAGAAAACGCTGAAACTGGCCGAGCTTTTCTAGCGCAAAATCAAAATGCCGAAGGCATTAAAGTCACCGAGTCTGGCCTGCAATACCGTGTACTGAAAGAGGCAACAGGTAAAAAACCATCAGCCACTGATACCGTTAAGGTTAATTATGAAGGCGCATTTTTAGACGGCACGGTGTTTGATAGCTCAGTAAATCGTGGCGAGCCGGCCACATTTACTATTGGCAGTGTAATTCCCGGCTGGACTGAAGGCTTACAAATGATGCCCGTTGGTTCGGTGTATGAGTTCTTTGTTCCTTCCGATTTAGCCTATGGCGAAGAGGGTGCAGGCCCCATCCCGCCAAATGCTGTACTGAACTTCCGTGTTGAACTACTCAGCATTGAGAAATCTACTGCTGCATCGACACCGTCTAAAAAGAAGAAGAAATAAGACATAAAAAAGCCGGCAAAAGCCGGCTTTTTTATTACCCATGAACACCGTAGTTAGCGACGCAATAGCTGCACAACAGCAGCGCCAGTCATGCCAGCGAACATCAGCAATGTCCATTCGGGCAAACTAAAGCCAAGCAATGACCAATCCACTAAGGCGCACTCACCAGCGCCCTTAAAAACCTCATTAATCACTTGCTGCAATGGCAGGGCATCTAGCCAGTAGTCTAGCCCTGGGCCGCAGCTCGGCACTTGATCAGCCGGCAAGTGCTGCAACCAAACATGACGGCCAGCAACACCAACACCTGCCACACCAGCTACAGCAGCTAGGCCAGCATAAATTCGTCGACCAAAGCCCTGACGATTGTGCAAAAAGGCCAGCAAGCTAACGACACCAAATCCAATCACCGCCACGCGCTGAAATATGCACAGCGGGCAAGGCTCAAGGTCTTGGTAGTGCTGCAAATAAAGCGCAGCAGCCATTGCGACAACTGAGCTCAAGGCCATCCATAAAAATAAGCGTTGGGTGTTAAACATTTAGGCGGCTCCAGTTGGGGTGTCGGCAAAATACTGCTGCAAAAAATCATCAAAGGCTGGTGCAGGCGCTGCCTCTAAATCGGCCTGACGCTGCAATGATGCTTCAGCTTCGTCGCGATAGGCTGCCGCACGCTCATTGGCTAGCGGGCGCTGCATGAAGTGGTCGCGAGCGCGCTCAGCACGATCCATGGCAAAGTTATAGAAGCAGCCATCCCATTTGTCGATCGCCTGCAAAACCATCGCCGATCCTGTCAGCGCAGGGTCTTCCAGTTTGGCAAGCTGTGCTGCAACCGCGGCACTATACGTGTTGGTCACATGTGCCGAATCTAATATTTCGGCGACAGCGCGCAGCTCAACAAACAGCCTAGAGGCAAGCTCACGGAAGCGTACGGACTCACGGCCGGTATCAATTTCTAATGCTGGATCACGACCGCACTCGACCATAGCCTGTTGGTTTAATGGTAGGCGCTGATAGTCGACGTCATTGAAGGTTGGACTTTCTGCAAGTGCGCAATGCAGCGCAAAAACCTCCAAAAAGTGCGCGCTCTCGCAGCTAATGCCGAAAGGCTCAAACGGGTCTAAATCAACACAGCGCAGCTCTACATACTCAACGCCAGATCGGGCTAAGGACTGTGTTGGGCGCTCGCCTGAGGCTCCGTTACGCTTAGGTCGAATTAAGCCGTAATACTCATTTTCTAATTGCAGAATATGGCCATTTAGCTGCTGATAAATACCGTTCTGCTTAACGCCCATGGCCTCATAAGGCGCATACGGTGTCCGAATGGCGCGATCAAGATCACGTACATATTCATCGAGGGCGTTATACGACACTTTCAAGTCTGATTGAGCATCGTTTTGATAGCCCAAAGAACTCATGCGCAAGGATGTTGCATTGGGTCGATATAGCGTGCCCGATGGCATGGCATCTAGGCCGTGCTCACGGCCGGCTAAAAAGCTACCGCATACCGCCGGACTCGCTCCAAGCAAATACAAAAGCAACCAGCTGCGCCGCTGGAAGTTGCGTATTAACGCGAAGGATTTTTCTGAGCGGAAGTTAGTCAAGCTTTGCGTATTGCCGCTCGCCTCCTGCCAGGCCTGCCAAAAACTATCGGGGAATGACAAGTTGTAATGAATGCCGGCAATGGTTTGCATGCGTCGGCCGTAGCGCAGGCCGAGGCCGTGGCGATACAGCGTTTTCATGCGACCGATATTGGAGCTGCCATATTGCGCGAGCGGGATTTGTGCATCGGGGCCAAGCTTGCAGGGCATGGAATTGACCCATAAGCGCTCACTGCCTAGCTGCGAATAGACATAGCTATGAACTTCATCGAGATAGCCGAAAGCACTCGCGATGCTGTCGCAAGGCGGCGTGATGAGTTCAAGTAGAGCCTCGGAATAATCCGTCGTTATACTCGGGTGCGTTAGCGCTGAGCCGAGTGCAGCAGGGTGTGGTGTTTGCGCCAACCAGCCATCACTATCGATACGCAGCGACTCTTTTTCCAAGCCACGCTTCATGCCCTGCAAACAACTTGCTTGCTTACTCAGCCACTGCAGCTGGATGCTTAATTCGCGGTCCATCGACCTCTCCTAAATCGCCGCCGTTACTGGCCACGATGACAAATGCTTATTTCGATACGCCGGCTTTGCGAAACAAGTCGCCTAAGGTGCCGGACTTTAATGGCGCGCTGCCTTGTTGTTGGCGTTGCGGCTGCTTAGCTGTTGCGGCGCTCTGGCGTGATGCGCCGCGCGGTGATGATTGGCGGTCTTTCGCTACGCCATCGCCGGCTGTCGGCAACGCCGCATCTAGCTTACAAGACAGAGCAATACGCTTACGCGGCAGATCCACTTCCATGACTTTCACTTTGACAATATCGCCAGCCTTCACCACCTCATGCGGATCTTTGATGAAGCGATCCGACAGCACAGAAATATGCACTAGGCCATCCTGATGCACACCAACATCAACAAATGCGCCGAAGGCAGTAACGTTAGTCACCACGCCTTCGAGCACCATGCCGGGCACCAGGTCTTTCATTTCAGTTACAGCATCACTAAACGTTACCGCTTTAAATTCAGGGCGCGGATCACGGCCGGGCTTTTCTAGCTCGCTGAGCACATCTTGTACCGTGATCAAACCAAAGCTTGTATCGACAAAATCTGCTGGCTTTATCGACTTTAATGCTTTGCTATTGCCAATGAGCTGCGCGAGATCACATGCAGCAGCGGCCTGAAACTTCGCCACTAGTGGATAAGATTCTGGATGCACTGCTGATGCATCCAGCGGGTTGCTACCTTGGGCAATGCGCAAGAAGCCTGCGGCTTGCTCAAATGTACGCTCGCCTAAACGCGGCACTTTTTTCAGATCTTGGCGATCGCGAAAGACGCCATTAGCATCACGGAATGCCACGATGTTTTGCGCTAGCGTTGCGTTTAAGCCGGCGATGCGCGTGAGCAGTGCTGCCGAGGCCGAGTTCACATCCACGCCAACGGCGTTTACGCAATCCTCTACAACAGTGTCGAGCATGCGCGAGAGCTTGAGCTGATTAACATCATGCTGATACTGACCAACGCCAATGGCTTTCGGATCGATTTTCACCAGCTCCGCTAGCGGGTCTTGCAGGCGGCGAGCAATCGATACCGCACCTCGGAAAGTCACATCGAGATTGGGGAATTCTAACGCGGCCAATTCAGACGCTGAGTACACCGATGCGCCGGCTTCGCTGACCACGATTTTGGTCAATCCAAGAGACGGATGCTTCTTCATCAGCTCGGCGACCAACTTATCGGTCTCGCGCGAGGCCGTGCCATTGCCAATGGCGACGAGCTCAACGCCATGTGTTTTACATAGCTCAGCGAGTGCATGCAGCGAACCATCCCAATCGTTGCGCGGCTGATGCGGGAAAACCGTGCTATGCGCAACGAGCTTGCCAGTGCCATCGACAATGGCGACTTTAACGCCAGTGCGCAGGCCAGGGTCTAAGCCTAATGTCGGGCGCAAGCCAGCGGGCGCGGCCATTAATAGATCTTTCATATTGCGAGCAAAGACGCGGATAGCCTCTTCTTCGGCCTGCACGCGCAACTCGCCGAGCAAGTCGCTTTCCAAATGCGTGAGCAGTTTCACGCGCCATGTCCAGCGCACAACTTCATTCAGCCAAACATCGGCAGGGCGATTAGCCGCCTCAATGCCAACATGATTGGCAATTAAATGCTCGCAGGGATGCACGCCATCATCGGTATCTGGCAGGGTAAAGTTTAGCGACAAAAAGCCTTCATTGCGGCCACGGAACATCGCCAACGCGCGATGCGATGGCACTTTAGCCAAGGCTTCATCATGCGCAAAATAATCCTGAAACTTTGCTGCCGCCGCTTCTTTACCGACCACTACACGAGCACTTAATAAAGCACGACCTTTCAAGTAATCGCGCAATAAAGCCAGCAAATCGGCCTGCTCTGCAAAGCGCTCCATCAGTATATGTTTTGCGCCATCGAGCACGGCTTTCACGTCAGGATAGGCCAAGCCGCCCTCGGCAGCCTCGGCCACAATAAACGCTTGCGCCTCAGCTTCCGGCACTTTAGAAGGGTCGTTAAACAGCATATCGGCCAGTGGCAAAAGGCCGGCGGCGATGGCTTGCTGGCCCTTAGTCACGCGCTTTTGCTTATATGGCAAATACAAATCTTCCAAACGCGCTTTAGTTTCAGCGGCCAGAATTTGTTCGCGCAAAACGTCGGTCATCTTGCCTTGCTCTTCAATACTGGAAATGATGGCCGTGCGGCGATCACTCATCTCACGCAAATACACTAACCGTTCTTCGAGCTGGCGCAGCTGTGTGTCATCGAGCGCTCCGGTCACTTCTTTACGATAGCGCGCGATAAACGGCACCGTAGCGCCGCTATCCAATAAGTCGATGGTGGCTTCGACCTGCTCAGGTCGCACATTGAGTTCACGGGCAATTTGTAAAGCTAGCGCAGACATAACAACTCACAGTATTGTTAAAACGATTTTTAAGATGCGCAATTAAACCACTTACTCCGCCGCCTGTGTCAGGCAAAAGCCGCCCGTGTTCAAACGCCTTGCGCCTGCGTACACTCAGGCTTAACGGTAAAACCAGATGAGGATGGGATGAATAGCGACAACCGCGATGCCCAGAAGATTTTAGTTGTCGATGACGATGTGCGCCTACGCACGCTTTTACAGCGATTTTTAGAAGACCAAGGCTATGGCGTAAAAACAGTCGCCGATGCCGTGCAAATGGATCGCGTACTCGGCCGCGAGCTATTCGCGCTGATCGTGCTCGACTTTATGCTGCCTGGCGAAGATGGCATTGCCATTTGCCATCGCCTCCGCGAGTCAGGCAATAACACGCCAATTATTATGCTTACCGCGCGTGGCGCAGACAGCGATCGCATCAACGGCCTTGAAGCCGGCGCCGATGATTATTTGCAAAAGCCATTTAATCCGCAGGAGCTTTTAGCGCGCATGAAGGCCGTACTGCGCAGGCAGACGCGCGAACTACCTGGCGCGCCATCACAAACCAGCGAAGTTGTCAGCTTTGGTCCATGGACACTGGACTTATCAACGCGCCAACTGAGCAATACCGGCACCTCGGTATCGCTGACGACGGGCGAATTCGCCGTCTTAAAAGCCCTAGTACAACATCCACGCGAACCACTCACTCGGGATAAGCTCATGGCGCTCGCTCGCGGCCGTGAGTGGGGCGCGATGGAACGATCCATCGATGTCCAAGTTTCACGCCTACGCAAGCTCATCGAAACCAATCCCGCTAACGCCCGCTATATCCAAACTGTGTGGGGCGTGGGCTATGTATTTGTGCCCGATGAGCTAATCTAATGCTCAAGCTGCAAGATCCGGCTAAGCGCAAACGCAGCCTCGTGCAATGGCTGAAGCCACGCTCGAGCGCCATGCGCACGACGCTTGTTATTGGCATCGTGGTGCTGATGAGTCAGGCGCTATCGATTGCGTTTTTTTGGCAAAACTTATATTTGCCGGAGATTCGTCAGCACGCGCATAGCTCTGCTATTAAAATGCTGAAGCTAAGCGATGCTGAGCGCGAAGGCGTTGCGCCAGAGATTATCGATCGTGCGCTTCGAGACTACGGAAATGTAGAAATTGTTCGTGATGTCGAACGCTTTCCATCGCCACGTGATAAATGGTTTGCTGAGCTATTTACCGACCGCTTTCAAAAGCAGCTACGCCGCGAAATAGGCTTTCCATCCTTGGTGTACTTCGAGTTTAAACCGGTCCCTACACTCTGGATAAGCGCCGACACCGAGCAACCCATGTGGGTACGCGAAGAGCTGCTATTTATGCAGCAATACAGCCCGGGCATTATTTTAGGATGGGTCTTGGGCGTTCCGCTGCTATCGATCATTGCCATTATTATTCTGGCTCGCCAGCTCAACCGACCATTAAAGCGCCTGCAACTAGCGGCGATACGCGTCGGGCGTGGGCAGCACAGCACGCAGCTGGATGTGCAAAGTGGGCCAACAGAAATTCGCGCAGTGAACCGAGCCTTTAACCAAATGACACGGCAAATTCATCTCGCCGAGCAGGAGCGCACGGTTATGCTCGCCGGCATTTCACATGACCTGCGCACACCATTAACACGCATGCGCCTGACAGCTGAAGTGATGCGCGATCGTGACTTAGCAGAAGGCTTGGTTACAGATATCGAGGATATGGACGCGATTTTGGATCAGTTCATCGCCTTTATGCGTGATGGCTCAGAAGAGCAGGCCGAGCAAATCGACTTAAATGCCTTGGTCAGTGAAGTGACGCAACAATTTTGCCATCTTATTCGTATCGAAACTGTGCTTAGTGAAATCCCACCACTGCGCTTACGCAAACTGTCGTTTAAACGGCTTATCGGAAATCTAATTCAAAATGCGATGCGCTACGGCCAAGCCCCTGTCGTGTTTAGCACAGAAGAAGTAGGGCCCAATATTTTATTGCGTTGCCGTGATCACGGACAGGGAATTGATGAAACGCGCATGCAGGAGCTGCAGGAGCCATTTCGCCGCGGCGATAGTGCGCGCGGCTCGCAAGGCTCGGGCTTGGGTCTTGCCATTGTGGCGCGCATTGTCTTGCAGCATCGCGGCCAACTACACCTAAGCAATCATCCCGATGGCGGCTTGGACGTTAGCATCACGCTGCCCAAACCTAGGCTATGGATGCGTCGCTAGCTTATTGCACGCTATCTGGCGCATCCGCAGCAGGTTGAAATAGCTGCTCGATGTCTACCGCATCGAAGCCATAAACCTGATGGCAAAACTGACAGTCGACGCTGATCGTGCCTCCTTGCTCAGCAGCAACTTCGCGCAGCTCTTCAACACCCAACGACACTAAGGCGTTGGCACTACGCTCACGCGAGCAGGTGCACTTAAAACGCAGCTCTGTCGTCGGGAAAAGTTCAACCGACTCTTCGTGAAAGAGCCGATATAAAAGCTGCTCGGGATCAACGCCTAATAGCTCTTCATTTTTCACCGTCGCCGCCAATTGTGTGACGCGCGGCCACAAATCATCGTCTTCGCCACTATCATGACCCGGCAAAACCTGCAGCATTAAGCCTGCAGCACCTTTGTTGTCGGCAGCAAAAATGAATTTCGTCGGAAGTTGTTCAGACTGCTGGAAGTAATAGCCCAGTGCGTCAGCCAAACTCGCGCCCTCTAGCGGCACAATACCTTGGTAACGTTCGCCATCATCAGGTTCGATAGTAAGTAGCAGGCGGCCGACACCTGTGAGTGTTGTCCACTGCGTATCGGCATAGCTTGCATCAGCGTCAAAGCGAGCTATTGCACGCACATCACCAGCATGATTGCACTCCGCCATAATCAAGCCAACAGGGCCATCGCCTTGAATTTGCAGAATAAGGCTACCTTTGAGCTTTAGGGTTGCCGTCATTAGGGCAACAGCCACCATAGCCTGTCCTAATAATGCTGCTACAGGCTCTGGATAGTGGTGCTTTGCCAGAGCGGCCCGATAGGCTTCATTGAGCCGGCAAAGCTCTCCTCGAACAGGCGTATTTTGAAAATGAAAGCGCTGAAGAAAGTCTGGCACGATGAAGAACTCACATGAAAATAGTTGGGCTGAGTGGCGATGTCGTCTACTTGACCAGTTTACTGCATCGCACTACTCTACGTGCTGTTACATCTAGTAATCATTTATTTACAAGGATTTATTGACTATGAAATTGCATAAACTTGCTTTGGCAACATTTATGGCTACAGCTGCCATGGCAGCTCATGCCGAAATCACTGTCAGCCCGATGATCGGCTACCACATGTACGACAATGACAAAGGCCTCGACGATGGCGTCGACTCCTCATTAGCTCTTGGTTACCGCGTCAATCCAAATGTAGGTTTAGAGCTTCGCTACGGCTTCGCCAACCCAACAAACAAAGCGAGTGGCACGGGTGCTACTCGCCATGAAATGGCTACTTTAGATACTTACTACCGCTTCAATGTTGAAAACAAACTACAGCCTTATGTTCTGATCGGCGGTGGTTTGGCTCGCGGCACAAATAACGGCTATACAGAACACACTATTGCTAACGTCGCAGTTGGTGCCTTCTATGAAATGGCCGACAACCTAGCGCTTCGCGGCGAAATCCGTGGCGTTGAAGATATGCAAGAAAGCGATCACGACGGCATCGCCTCTGTTGGTGTGACTTATAGCTTCGGCGGCCAAAAAGCAGCAGCCATTGCTCCAGTAGCTGCCGTTGCTGTGAAAACAGATGGCGACGACGACAAAGATGGCGTTGCTAACAGCGCTGACAAATGCCCAGGCA
>NZ_CEYEMI010000028.1:0-23134 GCF_982810325.1 Paraperlucidibaca sp. | reverse complement strand
CGCGATGAATTTCTCGCACGCCCAGCAGCGCCAACGCAGCATTGGCTAGAGGCACCACAGATCTTGGCCGGTCGAGACCTTGTTGCTGGCGGCACCTGGATGGGCGTCACGCTGAACGGTCGCTTTGCCGCGCTAACAAACTTTCGCGACCCCACGAAGGCCGCTGGCTTACGCTCGCGAGGTGAATTGGTTGCGCAATTTTTGAGCAGTGATGAATCGGCGCTGATTGCCGCCGAGCGTATCGCTGCGCAGGCCAACGATTACGCCGGATTTAATCTATTACTCTGCGATGGCCAGCAGCTATTTTGTGTCGATGATCGTGGCCAGGTGCAGGCCGTTAACCCAGGCTGGCATGGCTTATCGAATGCGAGGCTAAACACGCCCTGGCCTAAGTTGCAGCACTTAGTCGGCGCGGCGAAAGCATGGAGTCTGAGTGAGTCTCTAGTAGAAAGCTGCAGTAGCGCCAAAGTGGCAATGAATGCTGGTTATGCCTTGGCTTTATTGAGCGACACCGCCATGGCCAGCGACGAAGATCTGCCCGACACCGGCGTTGGCATCCTAATGGAGCGAGCACTTTCGCCAATATGCATCCGCACACCAGCTTATGGCACGCGCAACTCGACATGGTTACGCCTGAGTCGAGAGAGCGTCGAATGGCATGAGCAAGACTTCAATATCGGCGAACGTGTTCAGTTTTCACTGGTGCGTTAGCGCGGTGAAGCTGGCCTTATGTCGCGCTTGTGCTAGGCCTGAGCAGATCAATCAAGCCCAGTGCCGTTAGCTCTTCTTCCACTTCAGCACGAATATCTTCCGGCTTATCAAAGGCTAACACTCTCTCCAAAAGTGCTTTCGCCTGCGCCATTGGCGTTAGGCAGATGGCCTTGCGCACTTTCAGCAAGTTACTCGCGCTCATCGATAGCGTGTCAAAACCCATGGCCATCAGCAAAATAGCGGTGCCTGGGTCGCCGGCCATTTCGCCACAAATACTCACTGGCTTGTTAACGCGGTGAGCCTCATTAACGACATAGCGCACGGCACGTAAAACCGCCGGATGATAGGCTGAATATAAGTTGGCGACGCGGGAGTTATTACGATCAACGGCCAGCAAATACTGCGTTAAGTCATTTGAGCCAATGCTGACAAAATCGACCAAACGGCAAAGGTCGGCGATTTGAATAATGGTTGCTGGCACTTCGACCATGACGCCAATACGCGGCAGCGTAACTGCGTATTCACCTTCTTCTTGTAGCTCTTCCACGGCGCGATGAATTAGCGCCACGGCATCCTCTACTTCGCTCACCGATGTCACCATGGGTAGTAAAATATGCAAGTTATTCAGGTCAGTAGCAGCTTTTAGCATGGCGCGAACTTGCACCATGAAAATCTCAGGATGATCTAGCGTGACGCGAATGCCGCGCCAGCCAAGGGCGGGGTTATCTTCGCGAATCGGGAAGTATGGAAGGTCTTTATCGCCGCCAATATCGAGCGTGCGCATGGTGACTGATTTCGGCGCAAAGGCCTCCAGCTGCTGGCGATAAATTTGCCGCTGTTCTTCTTCGCTGGGAAAGCGCTCGCGCAACATAAAGGGGATTTCTGAGCGGTAAAGACCCACGCCCTCAGCGCCGCGATCCTTAGCGCGCGCGACATCGGCCATCAAGCCAGTATTTACGCAAAGCGAGACAGCGAAACCGTCTGGCGTGACTGCGTCTCTGTCTTTATAGGCATCGAGTTCGGCGGTGAGTTGCTGCTCTTCTTTGATGATGTCTTTGTAGCGCTTACGCAGCATGCGCGAAGGCTGCACATAAACGCGACCGATATAGCCATCAACGATCATTTCCGCATCGTCGAGCGAGGTCACGGGGATATCGCTGACGCCCACCACGGTGGGAATGCCTAGCGCTCGAGCGACAATGGCCATGTGCGAGTTGGCGGCACCAGTTGCCGATACCACACCGCAAACTTTATCTAGCGGAGCCTCAAGCAGCATGGCTGTGGAGATATCTTCGCCAATTAGGATGCTATTGTCGGGGAACTCGCGGATTTCTTCGCTTTCTTGCTCTTGCAGCTGCGCCAATAAGCGCAGACCAAGGTCGCGCACATCCGACATGCGCTCGCGTAAATACGGATCGTCCATTTTGGCAAAGTTTTGCAAATGCTCATCAATGACCGAGCGCAATGCGCCTTGTGCCCAGTTACCGTCTTGAATGCGCTCGGCAATTTCGCCACCAAGAGCATTATCGTCGAGCATGCGCAAATACACATCAAATAGTGCGCGCTCATCAGGCAAAAGGCTGCCGCGCATGCGTTCATCTAGCGCGCGAACGTGCTCACGAACGGTGTTCAGTGCTTTTGCTAGGAGTAGTAGTTCAGAGTCGACGTCATCGACCGCGCGATCAGGCACTTGATCTAGGTCGGACGGTGGGTAGAGCACTACTGCGCGGCCAATGGTGACGCCTGGGGCGCCAGTAAGGCCTTGAAATATTTGAGTGGCACTGCCGCGTGAGCCTTTTGATATCTCAAGCTGTCCGAGCACTTTAGCGTGCGCGACCACGCCGGAAAGCTGCGCCGAGAGCGTGACCATAAAGGCCACTTCGCCTTCGTCAAAGCGGCGATTATCGCATTGCTGCATAACCAAAACGCCGAGCACTTTGCGGCGGTTCATGATGGGCACGCCCAAGAACGCGTTGTAATGCTCTTCACCGGTTTCAGGGAAGTAGCGATAACGTGGATGTGAGGCGGCATCTTGTAAATTGATTGGCTCTTCACGAGTGGCGCAGAGGCCGACCAAGCCTTCATCCATGGCCATACTGACGACGCCAATGGCTTCACGATTGAAGCCTTCATTGGCCATTAACACCAAACGATTATTGCGATCATCGAGCAAATAAACTGAGCATACTTCTGTACCAATGGCTTCGCGCACTGAGGATACGAGAATGTCGAGTGCGGCTTGAAAGTTCGGGGCAGAGTCGACCTCCTGAACGATGCGGCGCAAAATTTCCAGCATGCTCGAATCGGTGTTTAATGGCATTCGTTCATCCTGCCTTGGCGGTTAAGGCGACTGGCACACGAGGCTGCAACTCTTTCAATGCTTTGCGATAGACCTCGCGTTTAAATGACACAACTTGGTCGAGAGGAAACCAATAGCTAACCCATCGCCAATGATCGAATTCAGCGTGCTTTTGCTTGTCGAGCGCGACTCGCGACTCTGCACCAACCAGTTTTAGCAGGAACCATTTTTGCTTTTGGCCTATGCACAATGGCGGTTTGTCGTTACGAATGAAGCGCTTAGGTAGACGATAACGCAGCCAGCCGCGAGTTTGAGCCAGGATGGTGACATCCTCAGGATCAAGGCCAACTTCCTCCCAAAGCTCGCGATACATAGCTTGCTCAGGCGTTTCGCCATCGCTGATGCCGCCTTGAGGAAATTGCCAGGCATCGTGGCCATAACGCTTGGCCCAGAGCACATCGCCCGAGTCGTTAGTAATAATGATGCCCACGTTGGGCCTGAAGCCGTCCCCGTCGATCACTGGAGAGTCCTTGAAAAACTTAGATTTATTACCCGTATTAGTACCGCAGTGCTGCGATATCGGCAAGGATGAGGCGCGATTTATTCATGCTAAATGAGTATCCTAGAAGCGAATTTATGGCCTATTTGATGAGCTTAAGATGACTCTTGCCTTGTTTGATTTGGATAACACGCTACTGGCGGGCGACTCTGACCACGCTTGGGGTGAGTTTTTGGCCGAAAAAGGCCATGTAGATGCCGAGGCGTATGCGCGCGCTAATGACCGATTTTTCGCCGATTATCAGTCCGGTACGCTGGATATCAATGCATTTTGTCAGTTTGTTTTTGCTGTATTGGCACGCAATACGCCGGCGACTTTGGCGCAATGGCATGCGGAGTTTATGCGTGAGCGCATCGAGCCGATGCTGCTGCCAAAGGCGCAGGCCTTGCTTGAGAAGCACCGACAGCTTGGACATACGCTGGTTATCATTACTGCGACTAATCAGTTTGTGACTGGGCCTATCGCCAAACGTTTGGGCGTTGAACATCTGATTGCGACTCAGCCCGAGCAAGATGCAAATGGCCATTACACTGGGCAAGTGCTCGGCGTGCCATGCTTTCAGGAGGGTAAAATCACTCGCCTTGAAGCGTGGCTAAAAGGTCATGACGACAGCCTCGAAGGCTCATGGTTCTACTCTGACTCGCGCAACGACTTGCCATTGCTAGAGCGTGTTACACATCCTATTGCAGTCGATGCCGACCCAATTTTGTCTGGCATTGCCGATGAGCGGGGCTGGCAACAGCTCAGCCTTCGTGATTAAGTGATTTTCTATTAAGTAGCCCTTTAGGAGCTGGCCATGCGCCGTCTATTAACGATGTTTGCGGTGATCATGATGCTGTCGGCGTGCAGCATTCAATGGGCGGGGTTGAATGGCGGCATAGGTTTGCTGGGCTCGCGCGATGCCACACGCCTAAGCGCTTCGGCAGTGGAAAAAGATAAAGTGTTGGCTGAAATTGCCCAAAATAAAGACGTGGCGCGCCTAGACGCGGCGTTGGCTGATGTCTTGGCGCAAGCCGATCAAGGTGAAAACAAGCAGCGTACGCAATGGGCGGAGCTCATCCCGAGCATGACCTTTGAGCAAAAACTGCATGTGCTCGACGTTTTAGCCAATGAGCGCTTAAGTGTGTTGGCTAGCGACGCAGATGCCCCGCGTCCGTAACAACGATATCGACAGGCTCGTCCCATTGCTCCGTTGGCAGCGCTAATACCTGTTGTGATCGGTGCGCGAGGCCAATGAGCTGTGGGCGCTTAACGCCGCGTTGCAGTCGCGCCAATAGTCGATCGTAAAAACCACCGCCCATGCCCAAGCGTTGCCCATTGGCGTCAAAGCCGACTAGGGGCATCAGCAGCACATCTAGCTTTTCTGGGCGCATGACCTGCCGACCCAACGGCTCGCGAAGACCAAAGCGATTGCGCTTAGCTGGCCACGGTTGCAGCCTTAATTGATGCCGGTTTTTGCTGGCATAAGCCATTGTAGGGGCAGCCAAAAAATGTAGCCGGTGATCATGTTTACGCGGTGCAATGACTGGCAAATACAGCTTTATGCCACGCTTATAAAGCAGGCGAGCAAACAAGCTAGGGTCGATTTCGCCATCAGCGGGCCAGTACAGGCCAACGTGCCGCCAAGATGACAGTTTGGGTAATTTCGAGAGTTGTTGAGCGAGGCCGTGTGCCGCAGCTTGTTGCTGAGCTGATGTCAGCGAGCGGCGCGAAAGCCTAAGGGATTGTCTGAGTTGATGACGCAAACGCACCATAGATGAATAGTTTCTCCGAGAGTGCCGCTGTTCGTCGTCTCCCTTGAACCCTGCGGTTCAAGGGGGATGCGGCGTCATAACATTAGGCTTTCCGACGGGCGGACATGCACACAGCTACAAACGAACACATCCCAATGGTTTAAACATCGGCTCAGGGGATATGAAAAACTGGCGAACACCCCAGAGAAGAACTTTAGTATACGCAAGTGACTTAATATTGCTAAGTCTAGTCTGTTATAAAACCGTAGCGTCTCAGCACGGTAATTGCTAACGATGTTGAAACTACGACTCTGTCAGCGCTACTTCCATCCGTTTTAGTAAGCCTGCCATGGCCTCGGGACTAACTTGTGGCTCGCTATCGGCTTGCTGCCGGCTTAATAGCTCATGGCTGATGTTCAGCGCGGCGATCACGGCGATGCGCTCTAGACCTAAAACTTTGCCACTGCCGCGAATTTCGCGCATTTTTCGATCAAGAAATTGTGCCGCGCGCTGCAAATTATCTTGCTCGGCGGGCGGGCAGGCAATTTTGTACGCTTTGTCGAGGATGAAAATATCCAGAGTATTGTTTTCTGCGCTCATATCGGGACCTATAGACGAGGCGGCATTAGCTCGATGTATCGAGTGCTTTTAGCCGCGTGATGATGGCCTCGACGCGATCGCGAGCGACCTCGTTGCGGTGTTTTAAATCTTCACGCTCATTCTCAAGCTCAGTAACTCGGGCTTGTAGCGCGCTACATTGTTGTTGGCTGGCACGATAACGCTCAAGCAATTGCTCAAGATGACGGCTCAGCGCTTGGAAATCTTGCTCACGCATATTCGGTTCGCCGTGAAGAAAGTCAGCCGCTACTATAAGATTCATCCTTGCTCATGCCAACAGGAGGCCGACATCATGCAAGCGGCGAATTTACCAACCCTAGAATCTCTCGCGCTGTTACTCAGCGAAGTAAACGCCGACTGTAGTAGCTCCGAGCTTCATGGTTTGATCTCTGGTCTATTGGTTGCTGGTGCGCGCTTAAACCGCCACGCCTTGATGAAAACACTGGAAGGCCATGCCGACCCAGTATCTACCTTTTCTGACGGGATGATTGCCAGTCTTTGGCAGTTGCAGCTACAAACTTTGGAAGATTTAAACGCCGATGAGTTGTCGTTTAAGCCGATGCTGCCCGATGACGACGAAGCGCTGAAGCTGCGGGTTGTCGCCTTGGCCGACTTTTGCCGTGGCTTGCTCGCTGGCATCGGCTTAGGCGCACCGGCCAATAGCCCAGTGCTGGCGGAAGCGTCTATGCGCGAAACATTGCAGGATTTAGCGCACATCACCCAGGTCGATAGCGTCGATGACGACGATGAAGAAGGCGAAGCTGCGTATTTAGAGCTGCATGAGTTTGTGCGTTTAGCCTCTATGCATTTGTTTGAAGAAATGGCGCCGCGCGAAGAGCATGGCCACGACTCTAGCAATGAAAGCAGGTCCGACGACCCAACTTTCCACTGAGGCTTTTATGACCGTTCGTATTTCGCCGGAAGAGTTTGCTTGCCGCCGTCAGGCTTTGATGGCGCGTGTCGGCCGCGATGCCGCCGTGATTATTCCGGCAGCCGTGCATCATCGTCGCAATCGCGACACTGAATATCGCTATCGACAAGATTCGGACTTCTACTACCTCACTGGTTTTGCTGAGCCGGAAGCATTGCTGGTGCTGTTGCCAGGCCGAGCTGAAGGCGAGTTTGTGCTGTTTTGTCGCGACCGCGACCGCGCCATGGAAATTTGGAATGGCTACCGTGCGGGCCCCGAAGGCGCAGTCAGTGATTTTGGCGCAAGTCAGGCGTTTGTCATTGCTGATGTAGCTACTAAATTGCCTGAGTTGTTGGCTGGGCGTAAGCAGGTTTATGCGCCGATGGCGACAGAAACGGCTTTTGACGCTGATTTAGCTGGCTGGATAAACGCCGTGAGATCGCAGGCGCGTGCGGGTGTTGAGGCGCCGCAATCGCTGCATGCGATAGATCAGGCCTTGCATCCTTTGCGGTTGATTAAGTCGGCAGCTGAGATCGCGATTATGCAGGCGGCAGCGGATTTGAGCGCCGAAGGCCATCGCCGCGCCATGGCCGTGGCCAAAGCTGGGCGCTATGAGTACGAATTAGAGGCGGAATTGCTGCACAGCTTTACTCGTCACGGCTGCATAGCGCCGGCCTACGGCAGCATTGTTGGCGGCGGCGCCAATGCCTGCATTTTGCATTACACCGAAAACAACGCCGAACTGCGCGATGGCGATTTGGTATTGATTGATGCTGGCGGCGAGCTGGCCTATTACGCCGCTGACATCACGCGTACTTTTCCAGTAAATGGCCGTTTTTCAGCTGAGCAAAAAGCCTTGTATGAAGTGGTGTTAGCGGCTCAGCTCGCTGCCATCGATGTCGTGCAGGTGGGTAATTCTTGGCAGCTGCCGCACGAGACGGCGGTGCGCGTGCTGTGTGAAGGCTTGCTTGAGCTCGGTCTGCTTAAGGGCGAGCTTTCAGCGGTCATTGAGGCTGGCGATTATCGTCGCTTCTATATGCATCGCACCGGTCATTGGCTGGGCATGGATGTGCATGATGTCGGCGATTATCGTATCGATGGTGAATGGCGCGCATTTGCGCCGGGAATGGTGTTAACCGTGGAGCCGGGGCTTTATATCGCGCCTGATGACGACACGGTGGAAGCGCGTTGGCGCGGCATCGGCATTCGTATTGAGGATGATGTGGTGGTCACTGAATCTGGCCCTCACGTGTTGACTGCGAAAGCACCGAAAACCATTGCCGAGATTGAAGCTTTGGTGGGTAGCGCATGAGCGACTTGGCCGATTCGGGTGTAGTGATTGTCGGTGGCGGTATGGTCGGCGTCACGCTGGCGCTGCTCATTGCTAAGGCTGCGCCAGAGTTGTCAGTGACTTTGTTGGAGGCAGCTAAATTGCCGCCTGCACTCGCGCCCGGTCAGAGCCCTAGCTATACGCCAAGCTTCGATGCGCGCAATACAGCTTTGTCGCGGCGCAGCATTGAGGCATTTAAAGAGCTTGGCGTATGGTCTGAGCTGGCGCCACATGCGACGCCGATTCATCAGATTCATGTCTCTGATAAGGGTCACTTTGGCATGGCGCGCTTGAGTGCGGCCGAGGAAAATGTCGATAGCTTTGGCTATGTGGTAGAAAATGCGTGGTTGGGGGCAGTTCTGCTGGCGGCGTTGCGGCGCTGCCCATCGGTGAGTCTAAAAGATGGCGTGCGCGTGACACAGGTGACGAGCACGGCCGAGATGGCGCAAGTACGTTACCGCGCGGCCGATTCGCAAGGCGCTGAAGAGACACTTTTATCCACGCCGCTGCTCATTGCCGCCGATGGCGCGCAATCACAAAGTCGCGCTTGGTTAGGTATCGATGTGCGCAGCCAACCATACGGCCAAACCGCCATAGTTACCGCGTGTGAGACTAGTCTGCCGCATGAGCAAGTCGCCTACGAGCGCTTCACCGCCGATGGCCCGATAGCGCTGCTACCGCTACCTGATTTGCCCATCAACGTGGCAGATGCCACCGCCGCTGGCTGTCGCCGCTCATTGGTCTGGGCTTTAAATGAAGCTGAAGCCGCGCGAGTACAGACGCTAAATGACGCCGACTTTATCGCCGCTCTGCAAAAAGCTTTCGGTCGCCGCGCCGGTCGCTTCCTGCGCGTTGGCAAGCGCCACGCCTACCCCCTCACGCTCATGGTCGCCAGCCAGCAAGTGCAAGGTCGCGCCGTGATTTTAGGTAATGCCGCGCACAGCCTGCACCCCGTTGCTGGCCAGGGCTACAACCTCTGTGTGCGCGATGCCCTCGTGCTGAGCGCACAGCTCGCGGATGCGCATCAGCAGGGCAAAGACTTGGGCGATAAGCAAGATTTAGCCGCCTACGCCGCCGCCCGCACGCAAGATCAATCGCAAATTATTCGCTTCTCCGACAGCCTCGTGCGCGGCTTCTCCACGGCAAATCCAGCGCTGAGCTTGCTGCGTAACATTGGCCTAGTGGGTTTTGATGTCTTGCCCGGTGCGAAACCAGCTTTGGCTCGTTATGCCATGGGGCTCAACCATGCCTAAGACTTCTGAACAATTCGACATGATCGTGATTGGTGCTGGCCTCGTTGGCAGCGCGTTTGTTTTGCGCTTGCGTCAGCAGGCCGTTGCTCGCGATTTGCGTATTGCCGTGGTCGAGCGCTCATTGCCGCCAACGCCGGCAGCAGCAAATGAGCACTGGGGTTTACGTGTTTCGGCGCTGTCGCCAGAAAGCGTGAGCTTGCTTCAAGCCGCCGGACTACACGCAAAATGGCCGCAGCTACGGCCCGCACCCTATGCCGATATGCGCGTATGGGATGCCGATGGCACCGGTGCTGTGCATTTCAGCGCAAAAGCCGCGGGCGTGGAAAGCTTAGGCGTGCTCATTGAAAATGCCGCCCTGCAAACTGCGCTTTGGCAGCAGGTCACGCAAGACTCGGGCTTGAGTATTTATGCCCCGCAAGCGTGGACTAATCTTGAGCGCGGGCTTGGCGATTGGTGTTTGACGCTCAGCGACGGTAATGCGCTACACGCGCCGTTGGTTATAGCTGCTGATGGCGCGCAGTCGCGCGTGCGTGAGCTGGCCGGTATCGCTGTGGCGCAGCGCGACTATCATCAGCGCGGCGTGGTGTGCACCGTTGAGCACGAAAAGCCGCATGAGGCCACGGCTTGGCAGCGCTTTTTGAACACGGGGCCGTTGGCATTTTTGCCCACCGATCATCCGCAGCAGTCATCGATAGTGTGGACCTTGCCCAACGAACAGGCGCAAGCCTATTGCGCAATGCCCGTGGCTGAATTTGAGCAAGCCTTGGCTCAAGCTTTTGAGCACAAGTTGGGCGCTGTTGGGCTCCTTGGCGAGCGCGCCAGCTTTCCACTATTGGCGCAGCATGCCGAGCATTACGCCTGCGATGGCGTGGTGTTAATCGGTGATGCCGCGCACAGTATTCACCCGCTCGCTGGCCAGGGCGTCAATCTCGGCTTTCTCGATGTTGCCGCACTAGTCGACGCACTAGTGGCACAGCGCAAAGCCGGCTTGCAGTGGGCGCATGAGCGTGCGCAACGCCAATACAGCCGCGCTCGTCGTGGCCACAACGGCCTAATGATGCATGCCATGAGTGGCTTCGACTTGCTCTTTGCCAGCGAGCTGCCGGCGCTACGCGTGCTTCGCAACATCGGCATGAAGGCTTTTGAGAAAAGTGGGCTAGTAAAGCAGCACATTGCACAAACGGCATTGCAGGGACGGCGCTAGACTCGCTACCATTAGGCACAAAATAACAATAACGCAGGATGCACTCATGGCCGCTAAGCGCCTCAGCCTCGCCGACTCCTTCTTTCTTAACGCCGAATCTCGCGATGCCTATATGCATGTGGCTATGCTGCATCGCTATGCCTTGCCCGAGGGCGCCGGCCCTGATTGGGTCGGTCAGATGATCGCGCGCATGAAAAGCTATCCGGTTGATCAATCGCCATTTAATTTGCGTCTAAAAACCGGTCTTGGTAGCAAGGTCGCTCCCGCTTGGGAGGTCGATGATAAAATTGATATCGACTATCACCTACGCCATGCTGCATTGCCTCATCCCGGTGGCGAGCGCGAACTTGGCGTGCTGATTTCGCGTCTGCATAGCCAGCCATTAGATAAGAATCGCCCGCTTTGGGAATGCACCATCATTGAAGGGCTTGATGACGGCAGTTTTGCAATTTATTTCAAAATTCATCACGCCTTAATGGATGGCATGTCGGGCTCACGCACCATGAGCCGTTGCTTAAGCCCTGATCCCAGCAACACCAATATGCCGGCCTTTTGGGCGATGCCGCCACTCAAACGTGCTAGCGCCGCCGTGCCGAAAGCCATTGCTGAGTCTGCTCAAGCGCTAGCTCGCACCAATGTATTGAGCGTGCTTGGTCAATCCTTTAAGGCTTGGATGCGCATGCTTCGAGCTGCGCCAGAGTCTGGCTTGATTGGTCCTTATCGCTCGCCAAGTTGCTCACTCAACGCCATTGTTAGCCCGCAACGCCGCTTCGCGACGCAAAGCTTGCCTATCGACCGCATGAAAGCCGTCGCTACAAATGCTGGTGGAACGCTCAATGACATCGTACTAGCAGTATGTGCGACCGCGCTCCGACGCTACCTGCTCGAGCAGGGCGACTTGCCCATTAAGCCCTTGGTGTCTTCAATTCCTGTCTCGATTCGCACGCGCGAAGAAGCTGGCGAAGGCAATGGTATTAGCCTTGCTTTGGCCTCGCTAGGCACGCATATTGCCGATCCGAAAGCGCGTTTTGAGCACATCAAAGCCTCCATGCAGGCCAATAAAGACTTGCTCGGCACGCTCTCCAAGCCGGCCATGACGCTTTACACCAACCTGCTCATGGCGCCGTTTATGATCGGCCAAATGACGGGCTTGGCAGCGCGCACTAAGCGCCCGATGTACAACACCATGGTCTCCAATGTGCCAGGCCCGACCGAAGTGCTGTATTTAAATGGCGCGCGTTTGCTCAGCGCCTACCCGGTGTCGCTGATTTTTAATGGCCAAGCATTGAACATCACCTTGTTGTCTTACGACGGCCATATGCACTTTGGCTTCACGGCATGTCGCGTGGCGCTGCCGCGTGTGCAAAAAATTGCCGTGTATTTGGGTGAGGCGCTAGAAGAAATCGAACGTGATTATGCCTGTGGCATCAGCGCATCAGTGGCATAAAGCCTATGGCTAGATTCATAAACACCACCATCGTGGTGTGGAATTAAGTCGCCCAAAAGCGTATCCTCCGCGCGAAATCTTGTTCTGTAAGGTTGGTTTTTGAGCAAACGATCTGATTTGCTCTAAAAGCCAGCCGCTACCAGCGGTGCGACTGAGGAGTGAGCAATGACGCCAGACGTCATGGAAACAGCCAGTTACTGGTCTTTCGGCATCTTTCTACTCGGCATTGTCGGCATGTGCTGCTTCATGCTGTTTGTCCCCTATTTTCTGGGTGGCCGCGACTGGGGCCGAGCCAAAAACGATCCTTTTGAGTCCGGCATTGTGCCGCAGGGTGGCGCGCGCCTTCGGGTGTCGGCGAAGTTCTACCTGGTCGCCATGTTCTTCGTGATTTTCGACGTTGAAGCCCTGTTTTTATACGCTTGGGCCATCTCTATCCGCGACGTTGGCTGGCTAGGCTTTATCGAAGCGGCCATCTTTATTTTTGTGCTGCTCGCTGGCCTATTTTATCTTTGGCGAGTTGGTGCGCTCGATTGGGCGCCAGAAGCCCGTCGCAAGCGTGCTGCGCGTTTAGCTGCCGACAAAAAAGCATCCTGAGGATTATTGCATGAAATACACCCTCACCAAAATTGATCCAAACGCCGCCAACGATGTTTATCCAATTCAGCAAACGCAAACTGGCGTGCCTGATCCCATCGAAGAGCAGGTCAACAAAAGCGTTTTTCTAGGCCGCCTCGAAGACATGATTCATGGCGCGGTGAACTGGGGTCGTAAAAACTCTTTATGGCCCTATAACTTCGGCCTGTCGTGCTGCTACGTGGAAATGGCCACCGCCTTTACTGCGCCACACGACGTTGCGCGTTTTGGTGCCGAGGTGATTCGCGCCTCACCACGCCAAGCCGACGTAATGGTCATTGCCGGCACTTGCTTCATGAAAATGGCGCCTGTAGTTCAGCGCTTATATGAGCAAATGCTCGAACCGAAATGGGTTATTTCCATGGGTGCCTGCGCGAACTCGGGCGGCATGTACGACATTTATTCTGTGGTGCAAGGCGTCGATAAGTTCTTGCCCGTCGATGTTTATATCCCCGGCTGCCCGCCGCGCCCCGAAGCCTTCTTGCAAGCATTGATGATTCTGCAAGAGCAAATTGGCAAAGAGCGTCGTCCGCTGTCGTGGGTGATGGGCGATCAGGGCATATACAAGCCTGAGCTCACGCCTAAGCGCGACGAGAAAAATGCTGAGCGTATTGAGGTGGTGAATTTACGCACCCCCGATAACGTATAACGCCGACCTAACACAATTGAGTGACGACAAGACTGATGGCTGAAGACGTCCCCATGGCATCTATTACAGTAACTTCCAACGCCGCACCATTACCTGGTGCCGAGTTTGCCGTGGTGCGCGAGCTTAGCGACCGTTTTGGCGGCGATCAGTTGGTTTTCCAGCCCACCAAAGATGGCGTGCCGACGCTTTGGGTGCCGCGCAGCTTAATTCGTGATGTGCTGCGCTTTTTAAAGCAGCTGCCTAAGCCCTATAGCATGCTCTATGACTTGTCGGCGGTGGATGAGCGCCTGCGCAAGCACCGTTTCGGCTTGCCGGCTTCCGATTACACGATGTTTTATCATCTGTTATCGATCGATCGTAATAGCGATGTCCGTATCAAAGTGGCGCTCTCGGCTGATGATCTGAGCATCCCCACGGTGACGCCAGTATTCGCCAACGCGAACTGGTATGAGCGCGAAGTCATCGATCTTTTTGGTATCGATTTTCCTGGCCATCCGCAGCCATTTCGCCTATTGATGCCGCGCACTTGGGTTGGTCATCCGCTGCGTAAAGATTATCCCGCGCGCGCCACTGAATTCGATCCGTTCCAGCTCACCGCCTTGCGCCAAGACCAAGAGCAGGAAGCACTGCGCTTCAACCCCGAAGAATGGGGCATGAAAAAAGGCAATGATGAGTCGGACTTTATGTTCCTCAACTTAGGCCCGAACCACCCGTCTGCTCACGGTGCCTTCCGCATCGTTTTGCAGCTCGATGGCGAAGAAATTGTCGATTGTGTGCCCGATATTGGCTACCACCATCGCGGCGCGGAAAAAATGGCTGAGCGTCAGACCTGGCACAGTTTCATCCCCTACACCGACCGTATTGATTACCTCGGTGGCGTGATGAACAACATGCCCTATGTGCTGGCAGTCGAGCAGCTCGCCGGCATTCAGGTGCCAGCGCGTGTGCAAACCATCCGTGTGATGTTGTCGGAGTTTTTCCGCATTACCTCGCACTTGCTGTTTCTCGGCACCTATATCCAAGATTTCGGTGGCATGACGCCGATCTTCTTTATGTTCTCCGATCGTAAAAAGGCCTATGACGTTATCGAGGCCATTACCGGCTTCCGTATGCATCCGGCCTGGTTCCGTATCGGTGGCGTTGCTCACGATCTGCCCAATGGTTGGGAGCGTTTGGTTCGCGAGTTCTTGGCGTGGATGCCTAAGCGTCTGAAAGAATACGAAAAAGCCGCGATGGAAAATGGCGTGCTGAAAAACCGCGCCATCGATATTGCCAAATACAACAGCGCCGAAGCCATCGAATGGGGCGTTACCGGGCCAGGCTTACGTGCGACTGGCGTCGATTTCGATTTGCGTAAAGCGCGTCCGTATTCGGGCTATGAAAACTTCGAATTTGAAGTGCCTTTAGCGCATAACGGCGATGCCTATGATCGTGGCATGGTGCGCTTGGAAGAGATGCGCCAGTCGCTGCGCATCATTCAGCAGTGCGTCGATAATATGCCGTCCGGTCCATTCAAGGCCGATCACCCGCTGTCGGTGCCGCCACCAAAAGATCGCACGCTGCAAGATATTGAAACGCTGATTCACCATTTCACTAGCGTGTCGTGGGGGCCAGTCATGCCCGAGGGTGAGGCCAGCTTTATGGTCGAGGCCACGAAAGGCATCAATAGCTATTATCTGACCTCAGATAAGAACACGATGAGCTACCGGACTCGTATCCGCACGCCATCGTTTGCTCATTTGCAGCAAATTCCCTCGGTGATTCGCGGTGCGATGATCCCGGATCTTATTGCCTATTTGGCATCCATTGACTTCGTGATGGCCGACGTTGACCGATAATGCAAACAGATAATCAAGCGCTGATTGCGACCAGCCGATTCACTTTGTCGCCCCAAGAACGCACCGATATGGAAAATGCCAAGTCGCATTATCCTGACCCGCGTGCTGCCAGCATTGATGCCCTGAAAATCGTGCAAGCGACTCATGGCTACGTGCCCGATGGCGCCATTCCGGCGATTGCCGAAGTTCTCGGCATTCCAGCTGCCGATGTTGAAGGCGTGGCTACGTTCTACAGCCAGATTTTCCGCGTGCCGGTCGGTCGTCATGTGGTGCGCCTGTGCGACTCCATGACCTGCTATATCAATGGCCATGAAGACGTGCTCGCTGCCATCACCGCCAAGCTCGGCATTGGCTACGGTGAAACCACCGCCGATGGCCGCTTCACGCTGCTGCCGGTGTGCTGCTTAGGTAATTGCGACAAAGGCTCGACCATGATGGTCGATGACGACACTCACGGTGGCTTAACTGCCGAGATCATCCCCGGCTTGTTGGAGCAGTATTCATGATGCTTTCCTCTGTCGGTCCGGTAAATCGCATTGCGCGCTCGGCTGAAACTCACCCGCTAACCTGGCGTTTGCGTGATGATGGCCAAGCCGTTTGGCTAGATGAATACGAGTCAAAAGACGGCTATAGCGCGATGAAAAAAGCGCTTAAAACCTTGGCGCCTGGCGAAATCGCTAGCCAAGTGAAAGATGCCGGCCTTAAAGGTCGCGGCGGTGCAGGCTTTCCCACTGGCGTGAAATGGGGCCTGATGCCGCCCAGCGATGGTGTGACGCCACGCTACCTGCTCTGCAACGCTGATGAGATGGAGCCAAACACCTGGAAAGATCGCCTGTTGATGGAGCAAATGCCGCATTTGCTCATCGAAGGCATGATCATCAGTGCTCGCGCCCTAGAAGCGCAGACTGGCTATATCTTTCTTCGTGGCGAATACGTCGATGCTGCCCGCAACCTAAATCGCGCGCTCGATGAAGCCCGTGCCAAAGGCTATATCGGTCAAAACATTCTCGGCACTGGCGTTAACTTTGAGCTGTATGTGCACACCGGTGCTGGCCGCTATATCTGCGGCGAAGAAACTGCGCTGATCAACTCGCTCGAAGGTCGTCGTGCCAACCCGCGCTCGAAGCCGCCATTTCCAGCAGCGGTCGGTGTTTGGGGTAAGCCAACCTGCGTTAATAACGTCGAAACCTTGTCCAACGTGCCTGCCATCATTGGCAATGGTGTGACCTGGTTCACTGGTATTGCGCGCCCTGGTAGCGAAGATCACGGCACAAAAATGATGGGCTTCTCTGGCAAAGTGAAGAACCCAGGTGTGTGGGAATTGCCTTTTGGCATCACCGCGCAAGAGCTGTTTGAAGATTATGCCGGTGGCATGCGCGATGGTTATACGCTGAAAGCTTGGCAGCCCGGCGGCGCGGGCACAGGCTTCTTATTGCCCGAGCATTTATCGGCGCAAATGTATGCTGGCGGTATCGGTAAAGTTGGCACGCGTATGGGCACAGGCCTGGCCTTGGCCGTCGATCACACCGTCAATATGGTGTCGTTGCTGCGCAATATGGAAGAGTTTTTTGCGCGCGAATCATGCGGTTGGTGCACACCTTGCCGCGATGGCCTGCCCTGGAGCGTGAAGCTACTGCGCGCACTAGAGCGTGGCGAAGGCAAAGACACTGATATCGAAACTTTGCTGCAATTAGTCGGCTTCTTAGGCCCAGGTAAAACCTTCTGTGCGCATGCGCCCGGTGCGGTCGAGCCCTTGGGCAGTGCCATTAAATATTTCCGCGATGAGTTTGTGGCTGGTGTGGCTATGCCCGCTGCTGCGACTCCCGCGTAATCACCTTAGTTTAAAGACGGTCCCGACATGGCAACCATCCACGTAGACGGCAAATCATACGAAGTAGACGGCGGCGACAACCTGCTGCGCGCCTGTTTGTCGCTAGGTCTTGATATCCCCTATTTCTGCTGGCATCCAGCCTTAGGCTCGGTGGGCGCTTGCCGCCAGTGCGCGGTCAAGCAATACGCCAATGCTGACGACACCCGCGGCCGTTTGGTGATGTCGTGCATGACGCCATCCACCGACAACACCTATATCTCCATTGAAGACACTGAAGCTAAGCAGTTCCGCGCTTCGGTGGTGGAATGGCTGATGATCAACCACCCGCACGACTGCCCAGTTTGTGAGGAAGGTGGCCATTGCCATTTGCAAGATATGACGGTGATGACTGGCCACAATACGCGCCGTTATCGCTTCCAAAAACGCACGCACCAAAACCAAGACTTGGGCCCGTTCATCAATCATGAGATGAACCGCTGCATCGCTTGCTATCGCTGCGTGCGCTATTACAACGATTACGCCGGCGGCACCGACTTGGGTGTTTTCGGCGCGAATGACAACGTCTATTTCGGCCGTGTTGAAGATGGCACGTTGGAAAGTGAGTTCTCTGGCAACCTCACCGAAGTCTGCCCGACCGGCGTATTCACCGACAAAACCCACAGCGAACGCTATAACCGTAAATGGGATATGCAGTTCGCGCCGAGCATCTGCCAAGGTTGCGCTGCTGGCTGCAATATCAGCCCAGGCGAGCGTTATGGCGAGTTACGTCGCATCGAAAACCGCTTCAATGGCTCGGTGAATCAATATTTCCTGTGCGACCGCGGTCGCTTTGGCTATGGCTTTGTTAATCGCGAAGATCGTCCACGCCAGCCCATGCAAAAAGTGGCTGGTGAGTTCGAGAAGCGCGGCTTAGATGCAGCGCTCGATGGCATCGCAGCTAGCTTGAAATCGGCGAAACGCGTCATTGGTATCGGCTCGCCACGCGCCAGTCTTGAGGCTAACCACGCGCTCATCGAGTTAGTTGGTGCCGATAATTTCTATTCCGGGGTGAATGCGACTGAGCAGGCGCTGAATATTTTAGTGCTGGGCTTGTTGCAGCAACATGCCGACCGCGTGCCGAGCTTGCGCGAGATCGAAACAAAAGATGCGATATTTGTGCTCGGTGAAGACTTGACGCAAACCTCACCGCGCGTGGCCTTAGGCCTTCGCCAATCAGTAAAAAATAAACCTGTTGCGATGACTGCCGAGAAGAAAGTGCAGTCATGGAACGCACTTGGTGTGCGCGATATTGGCCAGCGTGAGTTGTCGCCGCTGTATATCGCCAGTGTTGAAGCGACTCGTTTAGATGATGTCGCTGCAGCCACACACCACGCCACGCCAGAAGATATTGCGCGCCTAGGCTTCGCCGTTGCTCATGCCATTGATGCCAATGCGCCAGCAGTAGCTGATCTTGATGGCGTTACTGCCGGCCTAGCGCAGCGTATCGCCGATGACTTAATGGCAGCGAATGCGCCATTGGTGGTGTCAGGTACTGGCGCTCAGCATGCGGGCGTAATTCAAGCCGCGGCCAACATCACGAAAGCATTGGTGCAGCAAGGAAAATCTGCTGGCCTGAGCTTGGTGGTGCGCGAAGTTAATAGCTTGGGCACTACGCTGCTAGGCGGTCAGTCCTTAGATGCCGCGCTCGACGCCTTAAATAGCGGCGATGCCGATGCGGTAATCGTCCTGGAAAATGATCTGCATCTGCGCGCAAGCGCTGCTCGTGTTGATGCGGCATTGGCGAAAGCCACCGTTGTTGCCATTGATCATCAGCACAATGCCACAGTGGCCGCGGCTGACTGGGTGTTATCGACGGCTAGCTTTGTTGAAGGCGATGGCACTGTGGTCAACCAAGAAGGCCGCGCTCAGCGCTTCTTCCAAGTTTTCGACCCATCTTATTACGACGATGGCGTGCTAGTGAAAGAGTCATGGCGTTGGCTGCATGCCCTGCGCAGCACGCTCATTGGTCAAGAAGTACGCTGGACTCAGCTCGATGAAGCTACCGGCGCTACAGCCGCACATCATCCAGCATTGGCGGCGATTGTGGATGCCGGCCCAGCCGCCGACTTCCGCATCAAAGGCCTGAAAATTGCCCGTGAACCACGTCGTTACTCTGGCCGTACCGCCATGCGCGCAAATATTTCCGTGCATGAGCCGCGTGCCTCGCAAGACATCGACACTGCCTTGGCATTTTCTATGGAAGGCTATAGCGGCCCCAATGAAAACTCGCGATTAGTGCCATTTGCTGCCGCGCCAGGCTGGAACTCGCCGCAAGCGTGGAGCAAATTCCAAGACGAAGTCGGTGGTCATTTACGCGGTGGCGACGAAGGCACGCGCTTATTCAGCGGTGATCACGACACAGCCTATTTCACCGACATTCCTGCTGCCTTTAGCGCTATCGATGGCCAGCTGCGCATCGTTGCTCGCCACCATTTATTCGGTAGCGATGAGCTTAGCGCTCGCGCCGCTGTCGTGGCACCACGCATTGCCGAAGCCTTCGCCGCCTTGTCATCAGCCACCGCCGCTAGCTTGCAAATTAGCGCTGGCGACACACTGGCATTGAGCATCGATGGTGAGGCTTTAACCCTGCCTGTGCAGATCAGCGAAAGCCTCGCCGATGGCGTGGTTAGCCTGCCGCAAGGCTATGGCGAATGCGCAGTGGCATCACAGGCGAGCTGGGCGACGAGCTCTGTTGGAGGTCAAGCCTAATGAATACGGACTGGCTAACTCCTGACCTCATTATTATCGCCACGCAAATGGCGAAAGCGGTGGTCATTCTGCTTGCCGTGGTGTTGTCGGGGGCATTTTTGAGTTTCGTTGAGCGGCGCTTATTGGCGCTATGGCAAGATCGTCATGGCCCCAACCGCGTTGGCCCATTCGGCTTGCTGCAACTCGCTGCCGACATGCTGAAGATGTTTTTCAAGGAAGATTGGACGCCACCATTTGCCGATAAATTGATCTTCTGGCTAGCCCCAGCAATCGCGCTGTCGTCTTTGCTTATGGTCATGGCTGTAATACCAATCACGCCCGACTGGGTGGTGATCGACATGAATGTCGGCTTGCTGTTTTTCTTAGCGATGGCTGGCCTTGCAGTCTATGCCGTGCTCTTTGCCGGCTGGGCCAGTAATAACAAATACGCCTTGCTGGGCGCCATGCGAGCTTCGGCGCAAACCTTGTCCTATGAAGTGTTTATGGGCATCGCCTTGATGGGCGTAGTCGCACAAGCCGGCTCCTTCAGCCTGCGCGATATCGTCTTGGCGCAAGAAGGCATGTGGTACATCGTGCCGCAATTCTTCGGCTTCTGTACCTTCTTGGTCGCCGGCATTGCCGTTACCCACCGCCACCCCTTCGATCAACCTGAAGCTGAGCAAGAGCTCGCCGATGGCTATCACGTCGAATATTCTGGCCTGAAATGGGGCATGTTCTTTGTCGGCGAATACGTCGGCGTTGTCGTCGTGTCGGCGCTGTTGGCAACCCTATTCTTGGGTGGCTGGATGCCATTGCCAATTCCCTATCTCGACGGCATCCCACCATTCTTCTGGTTCGCCGCGAAAACCGGCTTCTTCATCATGTTCTTTGTGCTCATTCGCGGTGCCTTAATGCGCCCACGTTATGACCGCGTGATGACATTCGGCTGGCTGGTGTGCTTGCCGTTGACGCTAATTAACTTGCTGGTGACCGCTGCGGTCATCCTGCTCAATACGCCGCAGTGAGGTCTCGATCATGACGCTTAAAGGTATTTTGGCCGGCATCTACACGCAGCTTCGCAGCATCGTTATGGTGTTTATGCACGCTTTTCGCAAGCGCGACACCTTGATGTATCCGGAAGTGCCTATTTATGTGCCGCCGCGCTACCGTGGCCGCATCGTATTGACTCGCGATCCCGATGGTGAAGAACGCTGCGTGGCCTGTAACTTGTGCGCTGTCGCCTGCCCCGTTGGCTGCATCTCGCTACAAAAAGCTGAAACCGAAGACGGCCGTTGGTATCCCGAGTTTTTCCGCATCAACTTCTCGCGCTGTATTTTCTGCGGTATGTGCGAAGAAGCCTGCCCAACCACGGCGATCCAGCTCACACCAGACTTCGAATTGGCTGAATTCAATCGTCAAGACTTGGTCTATGAGAAAGAAAACCTATTGATTTCAGGCCCTGGCAAAAACCCGGACTACAACTTTTACCGTGTTGCGGGCATGGCCATTGCTGGCAAACCCAAAGGCGATGCGCAAAACGAAGCCGCGCCAATTAGCGTCAAAGGCTTGATGCCTTAAACGGCACTAGCGCCACCAACGAGAGAGAATCTAGCGTGGATATAATTTTTTATGTTGCAGCAGTAGTGGCGATTTTGGCCACGGTGCGCGTGATCAGTAACGCAAACCCAGTGCATGCGCTGCTCAATCTCATCGTCTCGCTGCTGGCTGTGGCGGTGATTTTCTTCACCTTGGGCGCACCGTTTGCCGGCATGTTGGAAGTCATTGTCTACGCCGGCGCCATCATGGTGCTGTTTGTGTTTGTGGTGATGATGCTCAACCTCGGCGATGCCACAGTGGCGCAAGAGCGTGCTTGGCTGAAGCCGAAAGTGTGGATTTTGCCGGCGATTTTGGCCTTGGCTTTATTTGCCGTATTGCTCTGGGCGCTGACCGGCATGGGCACACATGAGATTCCGTACACCGTGGTCGATGCCCGCGAAGTCGGCATCAGCTTGTTTGGCCCTTACTTGCTGGCGGTTGAGCTAGCGTCGTTTTTGCTATTGGCGGCATTGGTGGCGGCTTATCACCTTGGTCGCTCGGAGGATGCCTCGTGATGTCTGGAGTGCCCATGGAGCATGGTTTGGCATTAGCCGCCGTGTTGTTTTGTTTAGGTGTGGTGGGCTTGCTGGTTCGCCGCAACATCCTCTTCATGCTGATGTCATTGGAAGTAATGATGAATGCCGCCGCACTAGCATTTGTCGTGGCCGGCGCACGTTGGGTTCAGCCCGATGGCCAAATCATGTTCATCATGATCATATCGCTCGCCGCCGCTGAGGCCGCGATTGCCTTGGCCATCGTGCTGCAATTAAATCGCCGCTTTAAAACCCTCGACATCGACTCAGCCAGCGAGATGCGCGGATGAACGCTTTATTCCTCACCTTCCTGGCGCCACTGCTGGGTTTTTTGATTCTTGCCTGTGCGCGTGGCCGAATTAGCGAAAATGTAGCCGCCCTAATCGGCGTTGGCAGCATGGCCATTTCCGCCGCCTCCGCTGCCTATGTTGGCTATGACTTCTTGCAGCACACGCCAGAGGGCGGCGCTTACACGCAAGTGCTGTGGTCATGGATCGCTGTCGATGGTCTAGATGCAACATTCGCTCTGCGCCTCGATGGCTTGTCGCTGACCATGATGGGCGTCATCACCGGCGTCGGCTTTCTCATTCACATCTTCGCCTCGTGGTATATGCGCGGTGACGATGGCTATGAGCGCTTCTTCTCCTATATGAACTTATTCATCGCCAGCATGTTGTTTTTGGTGCTCGGCGATAACTTCCTCTTCCTCTATATGGGTTGGGAAGGTGTGGGCTTGGCCTCGTACTTGCTCATCGGCTTCTATTACAAAGACCCTGCAAACGGCCTAGCCGCTCGCAAAGCCTTCATCGTGACGCGCGTTGGCGACACACTTATGGCCATCGGCCTAATGATTATTTTCCGTGAACTCGGCACGCTGAATATTCAAGAAGTTATGCGCCTAGCGCCGCAATACATTGGTGATGGCGACACCTGGATCACTTGGGCAACGTTAATGCTTTTAGGCGGCGCGGTTGGCAAATCGGCTCAGCTACCACTGCAAACTTGGTTGGCCGATGCTATGGCTGGCCCAACGCCAGTGTCGGCATTGATCCACGCCGCAACCATGGTGACTGCCGGTGTGTATTTGATTGCGCGCTGTAATGAGCTGTTTTTATTAGCCCCCGATGTTTTGCTGCTAGTCGGCATCATCGGCGCAGTTACTCTCGTGTTGGCTGGCTTTGCCGCCTTGGTGCAAACCGATATCAAGCGCATCTTGGCCTATTCCACCATGAGCCAAATCGGCTATATGTTCCTCGCTCTAGG
>NZ_CEYEMI010000027.1:5658-24207 GCF_982810325.1 Paraperlucidibaca sp. | reverse complement strand
GCCGCAAGGTGCGCAAACTCTAGCACGCTCACCTCGTGAGTGAGCATGCATCGGCCCGCCACAACGACCACAAAAACGGTGTTTGTCAGCCCATTCCAGCACCTGCATGCTGCGCCCTAGCAGGTCATAACTGGCAGGAGTCAGTGATGCCAATAAACTGCGCACATCAATCCAAATAAAACCATCGGGCGCGATAGACAGCGACCATGCCATGACCGGCGTATCGCCCCACACGCCAGAGAACTGGCCCATGAAATGCCATTCAGCCTCAGCATCAATATGCCATAGCATGTCGCTATATTTTGGTAGCCGATCAGCTAATGAATCGCCGACCTCTTGCGCGAGGGAGCTTTCGCGCAGGAGTACACGAGTGCCCTGCATAATGATGGCAAATGCTTCACGAGGAATGGCGCCATGCCATTGCGTGGCGACACTAAACGCCTCAGTCATAGCGATGAAACAGGCACTGCCCGTCTTCTGTATTTTTGTCTAAGACTGCCAATTGCTCGGCATGAGCGGCTAGCTCATCGGCATTTGCCGCAATGATCGGCAGCGGACTACGATCAGCCGCTAAGCGCTTAATACGCTCGCCTTTTTCGCTATCTTGGCCATCGCTATCGTCATCCTGCCCCAGCTGTAGTCCAACTTGGCCACCGGTCATTGCCAAATAAACATCGGCTAAAATTTCAGCGTCGAGCAAAGCTCCGTGTAAGGTGCGCTCGCGGTTATCGACACCGTAACGCCGCGCCAGCGCGTTAAGATTATTTTTCTGGCCGGGATGTTTTGCTCGCGCCATCGGCAGTGTGTCGAGCACCGTGCAGATGTCAGTTACAGGCGGCAAATCGAGCAAGGCTAACTCATTATTTAAGAAGCCGATGTCGAATGGTGCGTTATGAATGACTAGCTCAGCACCTTCGACGAAGTCCAAAAATGCCATGGCGATTTCATTAAAGCGCGGCTTATCGGCAAGAAACTCAGCGCTAATGCCATGCACGCGCTGAGCGTCAGGATCAATCTCACGATCAGGCTGCACATAATAATGAAAGCTCTTTGATGTCAGTCGGCGGTTCACCACCTCCAAACAACCAATTTCAATTAATCGATGCCCGCGCGCCGGATCTAAGCCCGTGGTTTCCGTGTCTAAAATGATTTGCCGTGTCATTTTGCCAGTCCTATATCTATCGCTTCGGTGGCGAGTTTATCCACTGCTTCGTTACCGGGGTCGCCAGCATGGCCTTTGACCCAGCGCCAGTCGACCTCGTGCGGTTCTGATGCCACAACTAAAGCCTGCCAAATATCGGCATTTTTCACTGGCTGTTTGGCGGCCGTTTTCCAGCCACGCGCGCGCCAAGCCGAAAGCCATTCGGTCATGCCTTTGCGTAAATACTCGGAGTCTGTCCACAGCACTACGCGCGATGGCTGCTTGAGTGCCCGCAAGGCCATTAAGGCCGCCGTCAGCTCCATACGATTATTAGTGGTTGCGGCCTCAAAACCAGATAAGGCTTTCTCGTGTGAACCACTGCGTAATAACGCGCCCCAACCGCCTGGACCTGGGTTACCGCGACAGGCGCCGTCGGTATAAATCACCACCTCATTCATGCAAATTCCTATTGTTTCTCTGACGCTGCTGCACTGGCCAAGCATTTGACCATGCGCCACGATTAATCGCGCTATTGTCGCTTATTGGCGTAAGGCGGCAGGTGTTTTTTTGCCACAATTGCACGCACCATTGTGCCATTGGAAAATAACGCTGCCACGGTGCGGCCCACTGCTGAGCGATCAGGGCAGGCATTAGACTGAAGCGTCGTGCATCACCCCAATGCTGTTGCTGCAACTGCCAACCCAAAGCCTGTGCCTGTGCCATCCCAGACCAACACCATTGCGCCAAATGAGCTTGGTCAACATACACCAAGACACGGCCATCATCGGCTAGACAACTATCAATTTCAGTCAAAACACGAGGCTGGCATCGTGCCGTTAATGGCGCCCACGACAGCCAAACCGCATCGAAAGTTTGTGGTGCAAAAGGCCAAGCATAGGGATCAATAATCGCCGATACGGCGCTCTGCTTAGTCGCAGAATGTGCGGTGCTAACCAGATGCTTATTGAGCGGTCGCGTGCAGGGCATAGTGGCTAAATGCACAGGCAAATCGACCAGTAATGCCGACACACCATGACATTTAACTGCCGCCAAGCGCCATGCCTGGCGTTCGCGTTCAGACACAGACTGGCGTGAGGTGCGCGCGGAAAGGCTTTGGTGTAGTTTCATGGCCACGATTATTGAACTTAAGCCACCATCATGTCATCACCTCAAACACCTATCGTGACACCACTGCCCTGCTTTCTTGATAATTATATCTGGCATATCGAGACATCTCAGGGCGATTGGGTGGTCGATCCTGGCGATGCCCAAGTTGTGCTCGCGTATCAGGCTAAGCGCGGCAAACCCTTAGCTGGCGTGCTTATCACTCATCATCACCTCGATCACACCGCGGGCATTGCAGCCTTAGTAGAAGCTTTTGCTATGCCTGTTTATGGCCCTTCTGAGGTACGCGAAGGCATCAGCAACTATATAAAAGTAGACGACGTATTAACGCTCGATGGCATGGGGTCAGTACAGGTGCTTGATGTTGCCGCGCATACGCTGGGGCATATTGCCTACTATTTAAAAGGTCACGACCTGCTGTTTTGTGGCGACAGCCTATTTAGCGCGGGTTGCGGAAGACTGTTTGAAGGTACACCGACTGACTTGGCTCGCGTTATGAGTACGCTCAGCGCATTACCAGCCGTTACCGTGATTTTTCCTACGCATGAATACACCGCCGCCAATATTCGTTTTGCTGAAGCCATTGAGCCCGACAATAATGAACTCAAGCACTACGCGCATAAAGTGGCAGCATGGCGCGCAAAAAATCAACCGAGCCTCCCTACTCATTTGGCGCTTGAACTGGCGATTAATCCATTTTTACGCAGTCATGAAAGCACCGTGGTCGCGGCGGCAAGCGCATATGCCGGAAAGCCCTTACAGCCTGGCGAACAAACCTTGGCAACACTACGCGCTTGGAAAGACGTTTTTTAGTACACTGGCTGGAAAATAACGAGAATGCCCATGCTTATTTCTGTAGACAATCTCCGAAACTCACGACAGCCGCGCGTTCTTTTAGCGCTACTAGCGGCTTTGTTTTTATCGGCCTGTGCCAGTGCACCCGTTGCTAAACGTAGTTACCCGATTATTCAAAAGCAGCGCATCGTGGTACCACCACAGCCTATGAAACCAATCGCGAAAAATGACGTGCAACCGGCAGCGGCTCGCGTAGTTGTTACACCTGCACCTGCTCCTGCGAGCACTTTAGCTTCGGCTGTAGTAACTGAAATTGCATCAGCCCCAGCAACAACTCCAGTGCAAGCCGCAGCATCAGTATCAGTTATCGCTAAAGTACCTACTGCGGCTACAGTCATCAGCAAGCCTGCTAGTAGCATTAAAGTCGACAATGATCCTGCGCTAAGCGCTCCAACCATTATTTTAACGCGTAGCACACCGGCTAAAGCCAGCGTTGCTACTAACCAAGATTTAGTTCAGCGCTTGCGTCGTGGCTTTAGCATGCCCACGCGCTATAACTCACGCATCGATGCCCAGTTTTCGCGCTATAGCGGCCAGCAAAAATACATCGACGAGTTAATGGCAAAAGCCTCACGCTTCTTATTTGTTGCCGTTGCCGAAGCCGAGCGTCGCGGCCTGCCCACAGAGTTAGCGCTGTTGCCCATAATCGAAAGCGCATACGACCCCGCGGCAACATCAAAATCCAATGCAGCCGGCCTTTGGCAGTTCATCCCAGACACCGGTCGTCTATATGGTTTACGCCAAACTAACTGGGTTGATGCACGTCGTGACCCGCTTGAATCCACTCGCGCCGCCTATGACTATTTGGCCAAGCTCTACGGCATGTTCGGTGATTGGGAGCTTGTGCTCGCCTCTTACAATGCTGGGCCAGGAACGGTTTCACGCGCGCTTCAAGCAAATAACGCACGCGGCCTTGGCGATGACTATTGGTCACTAAAACTATCTGCAGAAGCTATGGATTATGTGCCGCGCTTTCTCGCAGTGGTGTCGATGTTTAAAGACCCAATTTCTGCAGGCGTGAGCATTCCCGCCATACCAAACCGCCCATATTTTCGCACAGTCGCCGCCAAAGGCAGCTTAGACCTTGATACAGTCTCAACACTTTCTGGCGTGCCACTCGACGAGCTTCGCATACTCAATGCCGCGCTACGTCGCGATCAATTAGCTCCCGATGGCCCCTACCTTTTGCATGTGCCTAACTACTTAGATATTGCCAGCGAGCATTTGTTAGTTCAGCAATCTGTTGCCTCGGATGTACGTGTGGTCAATGCCTCAGGTCGCCCCGAGGCTGTCGTGGCTAGTGTGAGCACCGAGATTATTCGAGCTAACTATATCGATGCTAATAGCCGCACTTACCAAGTGCGACGTGGCGACTCGTGGTTCAGCATCGCGCGCCGAAATCAGTTGTCGGCGACTCAGCTAGCCGCAGCCAATGACGAAGAGCTCAGCACCATTTTAGATATTGGTCGTGAGCTCAGCATCCCCACGCCTGCGGCTGCGGCTTATCAAGCGCATGTGTTTAACTCGAGCACATCAACGGCCTCACGCGAGCCAGTTTCACTACCACGAAACAATGCCGCCACTCAGGTCATCCAAGCAGGAAATCGCGGGCTATAACTTATGCGGCAGTGTGACAGTTTTTTAACTCGATACAGTCTTGCTTTCGCCTGCCTAATGCTCAGCCTCACCGCTCAAGCGGCGGTGATTAGCAGCCACGCCATTACACTAAGAGGCAGCCCAGCTCTAGCAGAAGGCTTTGATCACTTTACCTACGTCAACCCAAACGCCAATAAAGGTGGTCGTTTGCGCCTCAACGCACTCGGCACTTTCGACAGCCTCAATGGCTATATCAATAAAGGCATCCCCGCCGATGGCCTTAACCGCATTTACGATTCGCTAACCACCGGCTCAGATGACGAGTTTGGTACACGCTACGGCCTACTCGCTAAACGCATTATTCGCGACACCGACGATGCTTCATGGGTGACTTACGAGCTACGCCCAGAGGCGAAATTTAGCGATGGCCATCCTGTTCGTGCCGAAGATGTGGTGTTCACTTTCGAGACATTATTAAAAGATGGCGCGCCGGCTTATAAAGCCTACTTTGCCGATATCACATCCGTAAAAGCGCTCTCGCCTTTGAGCGTGCGCTTTCGTTTCAAAAGCAAAACCAATCGTGAAATGCCAATGACCGTCGGCGAAATCAGCATTTTGCCTAAGCACTATTGGGCTAAGCGCGAATTTAACCGTAGCAGCCTAGACACCCCAATCGGTAGCGGTCCTTATGTGATTAGCGATGTCGATCCCGGCCGCCGCATCACTTATGCGCGCAACCCAAACTACTGGGCGCGCGATCTGAATGTGAGTCGTGGGCTCTACAACTTCGACCACATCAGTTATCACTATTACCGTGATGGCAGCGTGGCGTTCGAGGGCTTTAAAGCCAATCAGTACGATGTGCGCGAAGAGAACAAAGCCAAAACTTGGGCCACGGAATACAACTTCCCTGCCGTGCAAGATGGCCGCGTCATTTTACAAAGCCAAGCTCATCAAAACCCCGCGCCGATGCAAGGCTTTGCGTTTAATACACGCAGAGCGCCATTAAACGATCTCAAAGTTCGCGAAGCATTAAGCCTAGCGTTCGATTTTGAATGGGCCAATCGCGCCTTGTTTTATGGTGCCTACACTCGCACCACCAGCTTTTACTCGAATTCCGAATTAGCCGCTCGCGGTGAGCCAAGCAAAGCTGAGTTGAAGCTACTTAAACCATGGCGCAAGCAATTACCTGCTAGTGTTTTTGGCCCAGCCATCGTGCCTGCAAAAAGTGCCGGCGATGGCTACGACCGCGCCAATTTATTACGCGCTCAAGCCTTATTAAAACAAGCTGGATGGGTCTATAAAGACGGCGCGTTACGCAATGTAGATGGTCAGCCCATGCGCCTAGAAATGCTGCTAGTGCAACCTGAGTTTGAGCGCATCGTGCAGCCGCTACGACGCAATCTCGCGCGCTTAGGCGTGGACTTGAGCATTCGTATTTTAGATGTTGCGCAGTACATTGAGCGCCTACGCCAATTCGACTTCGACCTCACCGTCACCGGTGTGCCTGCCTCTTTGTCACCGGGCAATGAGCTTTGGAGCTACTGGGGCTCAGCCAGCGCCGATGCGCCCGGCAGCGGCAACTTGGTCGGCTTAAAATCGCCCGTGGTCGATGCCCTAATCGCTCGCATCACACGTGCTAAAAGCCGTGAAGACTTAGTCACTGAGGTGCACGCGCTAGACCGTGTACTTCGCTCGCAATGGCTGTTGATTCCACAATTTCATATCCCCTATTTCCGCGTTGCGCGCTGGGATCTTTTTGGCCTGCCCGACAACCCACCACGTTATGGCTTAGGCCTCGATAGCTGGTGGTGGAAAGGCTCGTCAACCGCACATGGACAGGAACGCTAATGGCCAGTTACATCATTCGCCGATTGGCACTCATGTTGCCGACACTATTTGGCATTTTGCTGATTAACTTCCTCGTTATTCAGGCCGCACCCGGCGGGCCAGTCGAGCGCTCATTGGCGCAAATACAGGGCATCGGTGGGCAAACCACACTCAGTGGCAGCGCCGGCGATTTATCTGCCGCCAGTGCAGCATCTGGCCCTGGCTATCGCGGTAGTCAGGGTCTAAGCGCTGAGCTAGTGGCTGAAATCGAGAAGCAATATGGCTTCGACAAACCGGCAAGCGAACGCTTTTGGGACATGATGACGCAGTTCGCGCGCTTCGATTTAGGCTCCAGTTTCTATCGTGATATTCCAGTCATCGATTTGGTGTTGGAGAAATTGCCCGTATCACTTTCGCTCGGCCTATGGAGCACGCTGCTGATTTACCTCATCGCCGTACCGCTGGGAATCCGCAAAGCGCATCGCCCCGGCAGTCGCTTTGATGTCTGGAGCAGCGGCGCCATCATTGTTGCCTATGCCATTCCCGGCTTCCTGCTAGCACTATTACTGATTATCGTCTTTGCCGGCGGCAGCTACTGGCAGTGGTTCCCCATGCAAGGCTTATCGTCTGAAAACGCCGCCGAGCTCGGCTGGTTCGCGCGTGCTCTCGACTACGCTCACCACTTAGTCCTGCCCACCATTTGCCTAACACTCGGCGGCTTGGCAACGCTCACCCTGTTCACGCGCAATAGCTTCCTCGAAGAGCTGCAAAAACCTTATGTACTGACCGCTCGCGCCAAAGGTGCCAGTGAGCGCCGCGTGCTCTGGGGCCATGTTTTCCGCAATGCCATGCTCATCATTATCGCCGGCCTACCCGCCACACTATTTGGCATTTTATTCACCGGTGCCTTCCTCATCGAAATCATATTTAATCTCGATGGCCTTGGTCTACTGAGTTATGAGTCAGTGATTAATCGCGACTATCCAGTGATTTTCGGAACCCTGTTTTTATTCACGCTGATGGGCATGCTGCTGCGGCTCTTAGGCGACCTTTGCTATCGCTGGGTAGACCCGCGCATCGACTTCTCTAAGGCGGGCGCATGAGCTGGTCGCCCTTAACCCGACGTCGCTTTAAGCAATTCAAAAGCAACCGCCGCGCCTGGTGGTCGATGTGGCTATTGCTCGGCGTGTTTGTGTTCAGCCTCGGCGCTGAACTCATCGCCAACGATAAGCCACTACTGGTGAGCTATCGCGGCGAACTCATCGTGCCGATGCTGCAAGACAAGCCCGAAACCTATTACGGCGGCGACTTTGCCACGCCCACGGTGTATCGCGATCCAGCGGTGGAAAACCTCATCAGCCGTGATGGTTGGATGCTGTGGCCGATGATTCGCTTCAATGCCGACACCATCCATTTCGAGCGTGTCGAGCCCACACCCTCACCGCCAACATCAGACAACTGGTTAGGCACCGATGATCAAGGCCGTGATGTCATGGCGCGGCTGATTTATGGCGTACGCACCTCGCTTGCCTTCGCTAGCTTGCTCACACTGGCTACTGTTGTGTTGGGCGTTGCTGCAGGAGCATTGCAGGGCTATTTCGGAGGCTGGGTAGATTTGCTGGGCCAGCGCTTTACCGAAATCTGGTCGGGCTTGCCGGTGCTGTTTATGCTGATCATTTTATCAAGCTTAGTAACGCCAAACTTCTGGTGGCTGTTGGCGCTACTGACCCTGTTCAGCTGGACTGACTTAAGCGGTCTTGTGCGCGCTGAGTTTCTCCGCACACGCCAACTCGACTATGTGCGTGCCGCTCGTGCCATGGGTGTGAGTTCACGCGTTTTAGTTTGGCGTCATGTCCTACCTAACGCCGCGGTGACCACACTCACCCTACTACCTTTTATTTTTACCGGCGCCATCGGTCTGCTGACCTCGCTGGATTTTCTCGGCTTTGGTCTGCCACCGGGTTCAGCATCATTGGGCGAGATGATCGCGCAAGGCAAAAATAACTTGCAGGCACCCTGGCTCGGCCTCACTGCTTTTTTCAGCCTCAGTGTACTGCTGAGCTTGCTGGTGTTTATTGGCGAGGGCTTGCGTGATGCCTTCGATCCGCGCCATGTTGAGGCGGGAAAATGAACCTATTAAACATCAATAATTTGAGCATTCGCCACGGCCAACAGGTCTTGGTCGATGACCTAAGTCTCACCATAAATGCTGGCGAATGGTTAGCGCTAGTTGGTGAGTCAGGATCAGGAAAATCATTAACAGCGCTGGCTTGCCTAGGCCTGCTATCGCCCAGTTTAAATAGCCAAGGTGAGCTCAGCGTGACTGGCATCAATCTCGCGCAGGCCACGCCCGATGAGCTACGCAGCCTTCGAGGTAGCCGTGTCGGCATGGTGTATCAGGAGCCGCTCAGTGCGCTGAATCCGCTACACCGCATTGGGCAGCAGCTCATTGAAGCGATTACTTTGCACCAAGCTTTGCCGCTCAATTTAGCGAGGCAAAAGGCGCTAAGCTTGCTGCGCGAAGTCGGCATAGGCGAACCTGAGCGCCGTCTGAGCGCGTGGCCACATGAGCTATCAGGTGGTCAACGCCAGCGTGTCGTCATTGCCATGGCATTGGCAAATTCACCGAAACTACTTATTGCCGATGAACCAACCACGGCTCTCGATGCCTTGCTGCAAACGCAGATTTTAGATCTGCTGAAGTCGCTACAGAAAAATCGCGGCTTAGGCATTTTGTTTATCAGCCATAACTTGCCGCAGGTACGCCGCTACGCCGACCGCGTCATGGTCATGCAAGCAGGTCGCGTAGTGGAATCAGCCATTAGCGCCGAGTTATTTGCCGCGCCGACGCAGGCCTATACTCAAAAGCTGCTGCAACCGTTTGCGCCAGCGCCCAAACCTGTGCTGCCAGATAGCGCAAAAGCTATCTTGAGCGTGACTCAGCTGTCGGTGCGTTATCCGCGCCATCAAGCATGGTGGGGCGGCATTACCGCGTGGCATCAGGCTGTTGATAATATTGGCTTGTCGCTACGCCAAGGCGAATCTTTAGGCATTGTTGGTGAATCAGGCTCGGGCAAATCCAGTCTTGCCGCCGCCTTACTACGCCTAACGCCGGCGCAAGGCCGTGTGGTCGTGCTTGGGCGTGATTGGCTAGCACTGAAGGGCCGTGAGCTACGGTCAGCACGAGCGCAAGTGCAAATGGTCTTTCAAGATCCCTACGGCAGCTTAAGCCCTCGGCTCACTGTCGCCGATATTGTCGCCGAAGGCTTGCTAGCGCATCAAAAATCATCCAAGCAAGCCATCGAGATTGAGGTCATTGCCGCTTTACGCGAAGTTAACCTCGATCCCGACACGCGCCATCGCTACCCTCATGAGTTCTCTGGTGGACAACGTCAGCGTATCGCCTTAGCTCGAGCGTTAATTTTGAAGCCGGCAATATTGATTCTCGATGAGCCAACTTCTGCACTCGACCGCCATACCCAAGGTGAAGTGGTCGAGCTGCTGCGGCGCATCCAAGCCGATCATGGCATCGCCATGCTGTTTATCAGCCATGACTTAGCAGTCGTGCGCGCACTCTGTCATCGCTTAATTGTTCTGCGGGACGGTCGAATTATTGAGCAAGGCGATTGTGAGCGAATATTTCAAGCGCCGCAAAAGCCTTATACACAGGCCTTGGTAGCGGATTTACCCGCCTAAGGTGTCATGCACGCCGAGAAGTTTTAGCCCTATACTCGGATAACTTTTTCATCAGTATATTTTAAGGAGAAACCATGGGCATGATGAGCGGTAAGCGCGTACTCATCGTTGGCCTCGCCAGCAAATTATCCATCGCATACGGCATCGCCACCGCTATGCATCGCGAAGGCGCCGAATTAGCCTTTACCTATCAGAACGAAAAATTGCGCGGCCGCGTTGAAGGCTTTGCCGAGCTTTTCGGCTCCAGCCTCACCTTCCCCTGCGATGTCGTCTCCGACGACGAAATTCGTGCTGTCTTCTCTGAGCTCGGCAAAAGTTGGGATGGTCTAGATGTTGTCGTGCACTCGGTGGGCTATGCGCCCGGCCATGAGCTCGAAGGCAATTATGTCGATGTCACCACGCGCGAAGGTTTCCGCATTGCTCACGACATCAGCTCCTACAGCTTTGGCGCGCTGGCTCAAGCTGCCAAGCCCATGCTCACAGGCCGTGGCGGCAGCTTGCTGACACTGACCTATCAAGGCTCTGAGCGCGTGGTGCCGAACTACAACGTCATGGGCCTAGCCAAGGCATCACTCGAGGCCAATGTGCGCTACCTAAGCGCCAGCATGGGCCCAGATGGCATCCGCGTGAATGGCATCTCGGCAGGCCCTATCCGCACACTAGCGGCAAGTGGCATCAAAGACTTCCGTAAAATGCTGGCTTATAACGAAGCGGCAACACCATTGCGCCGTAATGTCACTATCGATGAAGTGGGTAATGCTGCAGCGTTCCTATGCTCCGATCTAGCCTCGGGCATCTCGGGTGAAATTCTTTATGTTGATGGCGGCTTTAATACGGTAGCCATGCCGGCGATGGACTCGATCTAAATAGCTAAGTCATAAAAAAGCCCGCACATCAGCGGGCTTTTTTATGTCAGCAACACATTCGAATTATTGAGCAGAAGCAGTAGGCTTAATCGTCACCTTGGTTTCTTCACGCAATAACGCCAGTGTGTCTTGCAGCTCTTGCTGGCCTTGGTTTTGCGCTAGCAAACCCTGCGTTACCTGACGCTCAGGGCCTGCCAGTGCTGGCTTCGCACTCACCGAAGTCACCTGCACCAAGGCAACGCTATCGCCAAGCTTATATGCAGCCCATTGCAAAGCACCTTTATTCGGCACCGGCGCACGGAAAATTGCATTCAGCAACTCAGGCTTCACTTGGCGATCAACGCGCGTCAAGCCACCGGCCGATTGCAGATTTACATTAGCACTCGCAAGCCATGCAGCCTCAGGTTCACTGGCACTGCGCTTAACCAACGCTTGCGCCTGCTCCATTGCCTTCGCCAATGCTTTTTCTGTACGCAGCTCTTCTGTGAGCACAGCTTTGACTTCATTCAAAGGCTGTTTGCGCGCAGGAATATATTGCGATACATGCAACCATACGGTGCGGCCATCGTTCAGCGTGATAGCAACTGAATTACGACGCTCTTTGGTTTGCTCGTCGTTAAATGCAGCCTCAACAACTTTACGCTCAGCCAATATACCCTCACCACCTTGGCGATTAAACAAAGGCGAGTGGGCAATGCTTAAGCCGGCAACTTTTGCAGGCTCTGTAAGATCAGCCGCTTCATAAACTTTAGCATCTAAGCTTTCAACCGCTTTGATGTAGGCATCATCTGCTTCGGCTTGGCGCACTTCATCGGTCAACGTTTGTTCAAGCGATGCAAAGCTTGGTGGCGTTTCAGCACGCACTGCAGTGAGCTTGATGATGTGATAACCAAACGGCGTTTTCACCACTGGCGATACTTCACCTGCAGTTTTTAATGCAAACAGGGCTTCCTCAAACTCAGGAACAAACATGCCTTTGCCTGCAAAACCTAGGTCGCCACCTTGCGCTGCAGAGCCAGGATCTTTCGACTGAGCCTTCGCAATAGTCGCGAAATCTGCACCGGTTTTTAACTCAGCCGCAATGGCGTCAATCTGCTTCTTAGCTTCGGCATCGTTCGTCTTATCATCAACTGTGATGAGAATATGTGAGGCTTGGCGCTGCTCAGCACCGCCCATAGCCGCCACACGCTGGTCATAGCGAGCTTTAACAGCCTCAGGCGTGACTTTGGCATCGGCCAAGTACTTAGAGCGCTCTAAGGTGATGTAGTTAATTGCTACACGCTCAGGCTGATGAAAGCGCGTCGAGGCCTTTGCATAAGCTTGGCTGATTTCAGCATCACTCACGCTAGCTTCTGCAAGAAAACGACTAGCTGGAATTTCAGCGTAGCGCACATTGCGTGATTGGCTATCTAGGCGCGTCATGGCATCAAGCTCAGTGCTCGTCACAAAGCTACTCTGTAGCCATGATGAGACTTGCTGTGAAACCAAAATTTCTTGACGCGCGCGCGTAGGGAATGTCGCTGGCGTTTCGCCAATTTGCGACAACACGCGAATATAGCGCTCGCCCGAAAACTGGCCATTATCTTGAAATGCTGGCGTGGCACGAATCAGCTCTTGCACAGACTCGTCAGATACTTGGTAGCCAGCATCGGAGGCCGATTTCAGTAGTAGCTCACGCTGCACCAGGCTATCTAGTACTTTTGCGCGGAGCTCAGCTTGCTGCTGCGAAGTCAGCACTGCATCGGGGCCTAAGCGCGCCATAAGCTGTTGGCGCTGATTTTCCACAGCGCGATCGAGTAAACGCTGAGTGATGGGTTCACCAGCGACTTCCGCCACACTGGGTTCAGCGCCGCCACCAAAGTAGGTTTCAACGCCAAAGAAAACAAAGGGGATAGAGATCAGTACTAAGAAGAACCGGCCAAGCCAGCCACGTACCATATTACGAAACGCATCCATTGAAGTGTCATGCCTCTACTACGCCACTGAGGGCTTCAAGAAAAAAGCGCGCCGACTAGGGCGCGCTTTCGGGTAACACAGTACAGCTTATAAAACTCAGCTATTCACTGCATCTTTCAAGCTTTTGCCAGCTTTGAATGATGGTGTTTTTGACGCAGAAATTTGGATTTCTTTGCCGGTCTGTGGGTTACGGCCAGTACGTGCAGCACGCTCTTTAACAGCGAATGTACCAAAGCCAACCAAGGTCACGGCATCGCCAGATTTCAGCGCTGCAGTCACAGCGCCTACGGTGGCATCAAGGGCACGGCCAGCGTCTGCTTTGGTCAAGTTAGCAGCTTCGGCAATGCGGTCGATTAGTTCAGACTTATTCACAGGATGTCCCCTTTAACGATAACGAAAATTCTTTGTTGTGGTTTTTAGCTTACGCGAGCAAACAATGCGACTTGCTCAAGTGCAACGATTTTTAAACGCCCTTGTCGGCAGGGTCAAGTGAAACTCGCTGAAATGCCGATAAGAATCCGAAAAAAGTGCGTTTAGCGACCATCAATGACGACTGGCCGCAGGTAATTCACGTTTTTCGACCTGTGCCAAGCCAGCAGCATAAGCTTCTTCGGTGAGAGGAATTGGCGGCTGAGTTAGCGCAATCGCTAAAACTTCATCGATCCATTTAACCGTTATGATCTCCAATGCAGCCTTCACATTGTCGGGGATTTCCTTCAAGTCTCGGGCATTTTCCTCTGGAATAATGACCGTGCGTACACCACCACGATGCGCCGCAAGCAACTTCTCTTTCAAGCCACCAATGGGCAATACCTGACCACGCAAAGTGATTTCGCCGGTCATTGCTACGTCTGCACGCACAGGGATACCAGTGAGTACTGAGGCAAGTGCGGTACACATGCCAATGCCTGCGCTCGGACCATCTTTTGGCGTCGCGCCCTCAGGCATATGGATGTGAATATCGCGCTTCTCAAACAGCTCAGCGCTGATTCCAAGCACACGCGAACGTGAACGTACTACGGTGCTCGCAGCACGAATCGATTCCTGCATGACATCACCCAAAGAACCTGTCATCAGCTGGCCACCTTTTCCAGGCACGGCGATAGCCTCGATGGTCAGCAGCTCGCCGCCAACTTGAGTCCATGCCAAGCCAGTGACTTGGCCGACCTGATTCTCGGCCTCAGCTTTACCGTAATTGAATTTATGTACGCCGAGATAATCTTCGAGCTGCTCGGCTCCCAGCGTGAGCTTGCCGCTGTGCGTGCCCATGACCAGCGACTTCACGACCTTGCGGCAAAGCTTGGCAATTTCACGATCAAGCGCACGCACACCCGCCTCACGCGTGTAATAGCGCACGATATCGCGACATGCCGACTCTTCAATGACCAACTCAGAGTCTTTCAGGCCGGATGCTATGAGCTGCTTAGGTACTAAATATTGGCGAGCAATAGCGACTTTTTCATCTTCGGTGTAGCCCGGCAGACGAATAATTTCCATACGATCTAGTAAAGGCGCGGGGATATCCATCGAGTTTGCCGTGCACAAAAACATCACTTCCGATAAGTCATAGTCGACTTCGAGATAGTGATCGTTAAAAGCTTTGTTCTGCTCTGGATCTAATACTTCAAGCAGCGCTGATGATGGATCGCCGCGCATGTCCGAGGCCATCTTGTCAATTTCATCAAGCAAGAACAGTGGGTTACGAACACCAACCTTCGAGATTTTCTGGATGAGCTTGCCCGGCATGGAGCCGATATACGTGCGGCGGTGGCCACGAATTTCGGCCTCATCACGCACGCCGCCCAAGGCCATGCGCACGAACTGGCGGTTCGTCGCTTTCGCGATCGATTGGCCTAATGAGGTTTTACCAACGCCAGGCGGACCAACCAAGCACAGCACCGCGCCATTGAGCTGCTTAACGCGCGACTGCACGGCAAGATACTCAAGGATACGATCTTTCACTTCCTCAAGTCCGAAGTGATCAGCGTCTAAAATATCACGAGCTTCCTTGAGATCAATACGTACTCGGTTGCGCTTCTTCCACGGCACCCCAAGCATCCAATCGATATAGCTGCGCACGACCGTGGCTTCAGCCGACATCGGCGACATTTGACGCAATTTGCGCAACTCACCATCGACTTTTTTGCGCGCTTCAGCAGGCAAGCCAGCCTTGATGATGCGCTGCTCTACTTCGCTCAGCTCATCTTCACTCTCGCCCAAGTCACCGAGCTCTTTTTGAATGGCTTTGATTTGCTCATTCAAATAATACTCGCGCTGGCTTTTTTCCATCTGCTTCTTAACGCGGCCACGAATACGCTTCTCAACCTTGAGGATGTCGATTTCCGACTCCATCTGCGCCATCAGGTGCTCAACACGCTGCTGCACTGGCAGGATGTCTAAGATGGCCTGCTTCTCTTCCAAGCGCAGCGTCAAGTGCGCAGCAATGGTGTCTGCTAAGCGACTAGGATCATCGATGCCAGCCACAGAGGTCAGCACTTCATTAGCGACTTTTTTCGATAATTTTACGTATTGGTCAAACTGGTTGAGCAAAGTGCGGACTAAGATTTCAGAGTCTTGTTTAGTAAGCTCGTCTTTCTGTACTTCCGCGACCTGCGCGATATACGCAACTTCATTTTCAGATAATGACAGCAGCTGACCGCGACGCTGGCCCTCAACAAGCACCTTGATCGTGCCATCCGGCAGCTTAAGCAGCTGTAAAATATTCGCTATCGTGCCAATCGAATACAGACCATCCTGATCAGGATCGTCTTCGCCAGCATCACGCTGAGATACTAAAAATATATGTTTGTCTGTGGCCATAGCCTGATCAAGCGCGGCAATCGAGCGCTCACGACCAACAAACAAAGGAATTACCATGTGCGGATAAATCACCACGTCGCGCAACGGCAACAACGGTAAATGCAGTTTTTTTGCGGCCATGAAATGCTCCCAATGCAGTCAAGCAGACACTAATCTAATGCTTACTTTATGGGGGTGTAGTGATGTGAATTACAAGGTGGACATTGCAGAATTACGAAAAAATGGCAAAAAAAAGGGGCGAATGCCCCTTTTTTAACCATATTTGCTCGGAATTACTCGGGCATCACACGGGCTGTCTCGATATTGTCATAAACCAATAGCGGCTCAGTTTCACCCTGCACTACTTTTTCATCGATGAGCACTTTGCTCACGCCTTCCAGCGAAGGCAACTCAAACATAGTGTCGAGCAAGATGCCCTCAAGAATCGAGCGCAGACCACGAGCGCCAGTTTTACGTGCCAAGGCTTTGGCAGCAATCGCTTTCAGTGCTTCAGGACGGAACTCTAATTGCGCTCCCTCCATCTCTAGCAGTTTGGCGTACTGCTTAGTGAGTGCGTTTTTCGGTTCAGTCAAAATTTGCACCAGCGCCGACTCATCAAGCTCGCCTAACGTGGCGATGACAGGCAAGCGACCGACAAACTCAGGAATCAAACCAAATTTCACTAAGTCCTCTGGTGATACCGACTTAAACAACTCGCCAATGCTTGGGGTTTTCGATTGGCCTTTCACCAGCGCATTAAAACCAATGCCGCCTGGCTCGGAACGCTGCTGAATAACTTTATCGAGGCCGGCAAACGCGCCACCAACAATGAAAAGGATGTTAGACGTATCAACCTGCAAAAACTCTTGCTGCGGATGCTTACGGCCACCCTGCGGCGGCACACTCGCCACCGTGCCTTCGATCAGCTTCAGCAAAGCCTGTTGCACGCCTTCACCGCTAACATCGCGAGTGATTGATGGATTATCACTTTTACGTGAAATCTTATCGATCTCATCGATATAAACGATGCCGGTCTGCGCCTTTTCAACATCGTAGTCGCAGCTTTGCAGCAGTTTTTGGATGATGTTTTCGACATCCTCACCAACATAGCCAGCTTCGGTCAATGTTGTGGCATCGGCCATAGTAAAGGGCACATTGAGTACGCGAGCCAAGGTTTGCGCGAGCAGTGTTTTACCTGAGCCGGTAGGACCGATCAGCAAAATATTACTTTTAGTCAGCTCAACTTCCGTGCTTTGGCGACCGTTTTGCACTTTTTTCATGCCGGCGCGCAGACGCTTATAGTGGTTATAAACCGCTACCGCCAACACACGTTTGGCTTGGTCTTGACCAATAACATAGTCATCGAGGGTGGCTTTTAGCTCGCGCGGAGTCGGCAGTTGATCACTAGTCTGCTCATCTTTTTTATCTTGGACTTCTTCGCGAATAATGTCATTGCACAGGTCTACGCATTCATCGCAGACATATACCGACGGCCCAGCGATGAGTTTGCGCACTTCGTGCTGGCTCTTTCCGCAGAAAGAGCAAAATAGCAACTTGCTGTCACCGCCGCGTTTTTCTTCGGTCATGCTACTTCTCTCAGTGGCTGCAAATTAAGGGCGTTTGGTGAGCACTTCGTCAATCAAACCATAAGACACAGCATCGCCAGCGGTCATGAAGTTATCACGATCGGTGTCACGCTCAATGCGCTCTAGCGGCTGGCCAGAATGCAGCGCCAAAAGCTCATTCAGCAGCTGTTTGATCTTTAAAATTTCTTGCGCATGAATAGCAATATCTGATGCCTGACCTTGGAAGCCGCCCAAAGGCTGGTGAATCATTACGCGTGAATTAGGCAGCGCATAACGCTTACCTTTGGCACCGGCGGAAAGCAAAAACGCACCCATGGATGCCGCTTGGCCGATACAAATTGTTGAAATATCAGGTTTGATGAAGTTCATCGTGTCGAAAATTGCCATGCCGGCCGTGACCGAGCCGCCTGGCGAATTGATGTAGAGATTGATGTCTTTATCGGGGTTAACTGACTCCAAAAACAACATCTGGGCGACGATCAAATTAGCCATATTGTCTTCAACGGGGCCAACAAGAAAAATTACACGCTCTTGTAATAGGCGCGAGTAAATATCGTAAGCGCGCTCACCACGAGCAGACTGCTCAACAACCATCGGGATCAAACCGATGTTACGAATATCATTAGCACTGGGTTGTTCAAATCGCATGGATAGCCTGCCTTAAACAATCAAATAAAGAGGACAACTGCCGGAGTTTATAGGGCAGGAGCACAAACAAACACTCCCGAGCAGTCAAAGACATACATCGGGAGTGTCGGTCGTGCGTGGCGCGAGGTCAAGGCCAGCGCGCCCCTGTTTTTGTGCAGCTTTGCCACACTTAACGTGCAATTTTGGTTGCACGGAGTGTGGCAAAGCTGCCGCCAACAACTTACTTACCTTGTGGACGCACCACATCGGTGTACTTAGCAGCAGCTTCGGTCACTGTCGCTTCTGCCAACACACAATCGATTACCTGATCTTCCAAAACCATGGCTTCTACTTGGGCCAGCTGCTCTTTATTGCCCATGTAATAGCTGATGACTTCTTCTGGTGACTCATAAGACTCAGCAACTTCGGCAACCACTGCGCGCACACGCTCAGCATCGACCACAATCGCTTT
>NZ_CEYEMI010000027.1:0-5558 GCF_982810325.1 Paraperlucidibaca sp. | reverse complement strand
TCTGTCACGCCGAAGGCTTTCAGGAAAGTCTCGTCGATTTCAGGCAGTGTTTGCTTTTGCACTTTGTGTGCAGTGATTTTGAATACGGCTGCTTTGCCTTGCAGGTTTTCAGCTTGGTAGTCGGCTGGGAAAGTCACGTTAATGTCGCGCTCTTCACCGGCTTTAATACCAACAACGCCATCTTCAAAGCCTGGAATCATACGGCCTGAGCCGATAACCAGCTCAAAGTTGCTCGAGGTGCCGCCATCAAAAGCTTCACCATCGATGCTGCCAGCAAAGTCGACTAGCACTTTATCGCCATCAGCGGCTGCTTCTGTGCTGTCTTCAAAGCTTGCGCGTTGCTTGCGCAGGCTTTCGATCATTTCATTGATATCGGCATCATTGATTTCAACCACTGGACGCTCAACGCTGATGTCAGCGAAATTGCCTAAAGTGATTTCTGGATAAACTTCGACCAGGGCAGTGAAGCTCAGGTCTTCGCCAGCTTTATCGCTAACTTCTTCAATGCTGGGGTAGCCGGCTGGATTGAGCTTTTCTTGCGTCACGGCTTCATAAAAGCTGTCACGGATAATTTCGCCCAAGGCTTCTTGGCGAATAGAGTCGCCAAAGCGCTTTTGCACCACTGAAAGCGGCACTTTACCTGGGCGAAAGCCATCCATACGAATGGTGCGAGCTGCTTTCGCCACGCGGGCACTCACGTCTTGATCAATCTTTGTGGCCGGCACAACTACTTTGACGCGGCGCTCTATATTGGAAACGGTTTCTACAGTGACTTGCATGACAACCTCAAGACTTATGTGATTCACGGGAAATAAATGGGCGAGCAGCGTAAGACTGCAAAATCAAGGGACAGCATTATAGAGAATGCGGGGCAGAATAAAAGACCAAGCGTATTTGGGCGAAACTTTAAGCAATCGAACCAGCATTTGAGTTTTTCCTGTTGACGGCCTGCTCGCGGATTCGTAATATGCGGCCTCGCAAGTCGACGAGCCTTTTGGTAAGTTACTTACGATGTTCGGGGTATAGCGCAGTCCGGTAGCGCGCCTGGTTTGGGACCAGGATGTCGGGAGTTCGAATCTCTCTACCCCGACCACTTTTTCAAAGCTTTGGTACCGCGCTATGCGCTCGTAGCTCAGCTGGATAGAGCATCGGCCTTCTAAGCCGAGGGTCGCAGGTTCGAGTCCTGCCGGGCGCACCAGATTGCGCAAACTATGTGGTGGCCGTAGCTCAGTTGGTAGAGTCCCGGATTGTGATTCCGGTTGTCGTGGGTTCGAACCCCATCGGTCACCCCACTCCCCTTTCGTAACACCTCTATAAACACTTACTTACGATTGAATCGCAGCTTGCGGTTGTATTATTTCGTATTAGCTCGCCTTAGCAGCATCAGCATCACCACATAAATCATCAAACCGAGTAAGCCTAAGCTTGCGCCAATGCCGGCGAATAGGTCTGGCGCCTTCATCATCGTGCTCATTAACGAGTCTTGGTAAAAGAAAAACCACTCGTGACCGATGGGGAATACCCAATGATGTAGCTGATAAAACACGGGCTCGAAACCTGCTAAAGCCAATAGCACAACGAGTGCTGCCAGCAATGCTAGCAATAAGCCTCCCTGCCAGCGCCACTTAATCTCATCGATACGATGGCGCAACAGCCATAAGCCCGCCAACGTCAGCCCTGCTATCCAATACAAGGCCATGCGTAGCCAGTCGATTAGCGCGGCAACATCTTGTAGATGCACTACTTCTGGTTCGCGCAACAGTGCCTTAGTGGCGCCATAAGTATCGGTAAAGCGAATGTCCGCAAGACCTAAGCCGCTATTATGAATCGCGTGCACGATGGCATTGAACGCTGCTTGCTGCGCACTGGGCGTGATGGTGTCAAAACCTAAAATATAGCGATTCTGCGGGCCAAACTCGGCTATCTGTGCATGCAAATCTAGCCAGTCATACCAAAGCACATAGCCGTAATTAAACTCGGCATGTAGCCACCAGCTGATGCCTAACGCGACCAACAGCAGGCCGGCGAGTACGGCAAACCATGCTGCTTGGTAGCGAAATAGCATTAGCGCTCCAGCTTGTACCAGAGCGCATAAAGCGCCGGCACAAAGAACAGTGTGATGGCCGTGCCAACCGCAATGCCGCCAATTAGCACATAGGCCAGAGGGCCCCAGAAGCTATCGAAGGTGAGTGGAATAAAGGCAAAAACAGCGCAGATTGCGGTTAACACTACTGGCCTTGCGCGGCGTACAGCGGCCTCGATGACGGCATTCACTGGCGTCATATTCGACGCTAAGTTATCGGCAACTTGCTGGGTCAAAATCAGCGTATTACGCATGAGAATGCCGGCCAAACCAATTAAGCCGAGTAAGGCAACAAAGCCAAAGGGTTGGCCGAAAAGCAGCAAGGCTAAAACCGCGCCGATGATGCCCAAAGGCGCCGTTGCCACCACGATAAACATGCCGACAAAGCTGCGCATCTGCAGCATGACAAAGATCAGCATGAGCGCGATCATCAGCGGCTGCAGCTTTTGGATGGAGGCGTCGGCCTTGCCAGACTGCTCGACGCTGCCACCGATATCGATACGGTAATCTGGCGGTAGACGATTTCGCAGCTGCTCTGATGCCTGCCAAATAGTCGCTGTCATGTCATTAGGTTGTGCTCCGGAGACTTCGGCATGGACAGCAATAAAGGGCTCACGGTTATAGCGTTTTAACACCGGCTCTTCGTAGCGCACAGTGACATCACCAACTTGGGAAAGCGGCACCTTACGGCCATCTGCCGAGCGCAACTCTAGCCCAGCCAAACGCGCCTCAGAGCTACTATGACCTTTAGCCACCACTTCAACCAAGCGATTGCCTTTACGCAGCTGCGTAATTGGCCCGCCTTCAAGCTCAAATTGCAGCTGGCGCGACACTTCCGCTGGGGTTAGGCCAATTAAACGCAGGCGTTCGGTGTCCATGGCCACGTGCAAGATCGGTGCCCGCTCATCCCACTCAAGGTGCGGATCACGAATCGCAGGGTTCGCTGCCATGATTTCGCGCAGCTCTTTGGCAATGCCACGAAGCTTCTGCACGTCGGGGCCAACGACACGAAAGCTCACCGGCCAAGTCACAGGTGGTCCGTATAGCAGGCTGGCGACACGTACTCGAGCCTCAGGGAACTCACCACCATCGATGCGCTTTTGCAGCGTCGCGATAATCGTGTCGCGGTCTTCTTTGTTATGACCTACTGCTACCATTTTCGCGAAAGCAGGATCAGGCTGTTCGGGCAAGATCGAGATAAAGAAGCGTGGCGCACCGCCGCCAAGGTAGGTCGACAGCGTGCTGACTTCTGGCATGTCATGCAAAATCGCTTCTAACTTACGCGCGGTTTTATCGGTGACATCGATCGACGTGCCCTGCGGCATCGAGATGCTAATCATTACTTCTGGGCGATCTGAACTGGGGAAGAATTGCTTCTCTACTACAGTGGCCATGGCGATTATAGACAGTACGAGAATGCCTAAGGTGGCCATTACAACTAGGCCGCGATTCGCCACACAGCGGCGAACCCACGAGCGCATCCGGACATAGCCCGGTGTGTCATAGGGCGAATGGCCTTCGCTATGACTTGGGTTTGGCAACAATTTCACACCTAAATACGGCGTGAATGTCACCGCAACTAGCCATGAAACCGTGAGCGAAATTGCCAACACCCAGAAGATATTGCCGGCGTATTCGCCAACACCCGATTTAGCAAATCCAATCGGCACAAAACCCGCCACGGTCACTAAGGTGCCAAAGAGCATTGGGGCAGCTGTCACTTTCCATGCATACGATGCTGCTCGCACACGATCTAAGCCTTCCTCCATCTTCACGATCATCATTTCGATGGCAATAATGGCGTCATCGACCAAAAGCCCGAGCGCCAAAATCAATGCACCTAAGGTGATGCGATCGAGGTTGATATTCATGCTCAGCATGATCAAAAAGCTCAGTCCTAGCGTGATGGGAATAGCGATACCGACCACGATGCCAGCACGTAGACCAATGGCGACCACACTCACCGCCATCACCACCAACATGGCGACTAAGAACTTGAATTGAAATAAGTTTACTGCCGCTGAAATCGCATGCGCTTGGTTGGTCATGGCTTTAAATTCCATGCCCAAAGGCAAGCGTGCCTGCTCTGCGGTAATAAAATCAGCCAAGCGATCGCCTAAATCGAGGCCATTTTCGCCCTTCTTCATCACCATGCCGATGAGCAGCGCATCTTCGCCACGCGAGCGCACCACATACTGGCGCGGTTCTTCGTAGCCTTGGCGAATACTGGCAACATCTTGTAAGCGAATCAGCTTATTACCAATGCGAATCGGCACAGTAGCGAGCTGCTCGAGCTTGCTTAAATCATTATCGATGCGGACATAAATTCGCGGCCCAGCCGACTCAAAACGACCGGCAGGAAGCAGGCGATTATCTTCTTCAATAGCGGCAAAAATCTGCTGCGGCACGATGCCTAGGTTGACCAACTTTTGGCTATCAAACTCGAGGTATACCTTCTGCTTAGGCTCGCCAATAACAATGACTTTCTGAACGCCCTTAACACGGCCTAGGCGATCGCGAATACCGTCTAACGTGCTCAGTGCGTCGCGCATCGGCAGGCCCGGCGCGGTCAGCGACAGCACACTGAAGTAGACATCGGCAAAATCATCGTTTGATATTGGCCCAATGACACCTTGCGGCAGCAATGGCGCCAGATCTTGCATGCGTTTGCGCACTTCATAGAACAAATGCGGCATCTTTTCACTAAGCGTGGCGTCATCAAACTCAATAACAATATCGACTCGGCCAGGATGGATAATGCTTTCGATATGATAAACATTCTCTACTTCCTGGATACGCCGTTCGATCGGGTCGGCGAGCTGGCGCTGAATCTCCTCAGGCGAAGCGCCTGGCCATTGCGCCGATACCATCATGATGCGAACGGTAAATGCTGGGTCTTCAGCACGGCCTAGGGCAACAAAGGAGTAAATGCCGGCAAAAATCGATAGCACTAGAAAAAATAAGGTGAGTGCTCGTTGCTTTACCGCTATCGCCGATAGATTGGGAAAGCTCACTGCGCTAACTCCCGCACCGCCATGCCGGGCTTCAATAAATGCGTGCCGAGCACAATCAGCGATGTGTTGGCAGGGATCTCAGCCTTAATGCGTGCAGTTTCGCTGCTGAGCAAAGTCACTACAACCGGCATCGGTTGCGCCTTACCTTCTTTGATTAACCAAACGTGCGGGCCTTTACCGCGCTCATCCAAAGCACCTAGCGGCACTTCTAAAGTATTTTCAGTTAGGCTTGGCACGGCAAAGCGCGTTTGCATAATGGCGCCTAAGGCAGGCGCGGTGCTGGCGCCAACTAATTTATAGCGGGCGCGCTGAGTCCGACTCATGGCATCAAGAGCACCAGCTTTTTCGCTGAGCTTAATCGCTTCTTTCTTGCCTTCAGCGGTGATGATTTCACCTAATTCAGGTACTGGCATGCGATCGGGGAAAAATACTTCAACTTCGCGCTCGCCATCTTGAGCAAA
>NZ_CEYEMI010000026.1:0-24259 GCF_982810325.1 Paraperlucidibaca sp. | reverse complement strand
TTAAACCACGATGCATTGGTCTAAAAAAGCCCGACTTTGGTCGGGCTTTTTGCTTTCTCGGCTACTGCCCACTGGTCATCAACACCATGGCTTGCAATACTCGGTGACTATTCAGTTCTAATAACAAAAGACAGCGGCAATCACAGCCCGCGCCGACCGGAGCCCTTATGAAAGGCCAAATGCAGCAGACGCCATTATCTATTTCTAGCCTTATCGACTTTGCTGAACGCTTCCATCCCGATGTCGAAATTGTCAGCCGCCGCGTTGAAGGCGATATTCATCGCAGCTCATTTGGCGAGTGTGCACAGCGTGCACGTCAGGCCGCCAATGCCCTCGATGAACTGGGCATCGCGCAAGGCAGCCGTGTTGGCACATTGGCATGGAACGGTTATCGCCACATGGAACTTTACTACGGCGTCTCAGGCAGTGGCCGCGTGCTACACACCATCAATCCGCGTCTGCATCCCGAGCAAGTCGCCTACATCGTCAATCATGCCGAAGATGAGGCTGTGTGCTTCGACATGACATTCTTACCCATCATTAAAGGCATTGCCGCGCACTGCCCTGGCGTAAAAGCCTGGATAGCACTCTGCGATGCCGAAGCACTGCCCAGCGATACTGGCCTGAGCAATTTAATCAGCTATGAGGCGTGGATTGACAAGCACTCCAGCAGCTACACATGGCCTGTGCTCGATGAAAACGACGCTTCCTGCCTGTGCTACACCAGCGGCACCACCGGCAATCCCAAAGGCGTGCTTTATAGCCACCGCTCCACCGTGCTGCACGCCTACGCCGGCGCCCTACCAGACGCGCTCAACCTCTCATCGCGCGATGTTGTGCTTCCCGTAGTACCCATGTTTCACGTTAACGCCTGGGGCATTCCGTTCGCCGCCGCCGCTGTTGGCTGCAAGCTAGTCTTCCCCGGCCCAGCCATGGACGGTAAATCCATCCATGACCTCCTCGAGTCAGAAGAGGTAACTTTTGCCGCCGGCGTGCCCACTGTTTGGCAAATGCTGCTGTCGTATATGGCCGATGCCAAAGTCGGCTTTAGCACTTTGCGCCGTACCGTAGTTGGCGGCTCTGCTTGCCCGCCAGCCATGATCAAACGCTTCCGCGATATCTACGATGTCACCGTGCTACACGCATGGGGCATGACCGAAATGTCGCCCTTAGGCACTGTATGCTCATTGCGCAAACATCATCTAAAACTCTCACCCGATGAGCAGTTGAAGATTCTCTGCACGCAAGGTCGTCCTGTATTTGGGGTGGATTTGAAAATTGTCGATGACGAAGGTAATGCTCTACCTCACGATGGCAAAGCACAAGGTGAGCTACTAGTCCGCGGCCCATGGATCATCCAAAGCTATTTCAAAGGTGAAGGCGGCGACCCGCTAGTAGACGGCTGGTTCCCCACTGGCGATGTCGCCACCATCAACCCTGAAGGCTATTTACTGATCACCGACCGCAGCAAAGACGTCATCAAATCTGGCGGCGAATGGATTAGCTCTATCGATGTGGAAAACTTAGCCATGGCTCACGATGACGTGGTGATGGCCGCCTGCCTCGGCATGCCTCATCCAAAGTGGGACGAGCGTCCGATGCTAGCTGTGGTGAAAAAGCCCGATAGCTCGCTCACTTCTGCTGAACTGCTGGCTTTCTTCGTTGGCAAAATTAGCAAGTTTCAAATCCCTGATGACGTTGTCTTCGTCGATGCCATCCCACTTGGCGCCACCGGCAAAATGCAAAAAGTGAAGCTACGTGAGCAACTCGCTGGCTACACATTGCCAGGAGTTTAAGGTACACGCCAAACGTACAGAGCAACTGCTTTATGTTTGGCGCAGCACGCATTGAGTAACCATTTCGCTCTTAATGTACAAATAAAAAGGCCGGTCATATGACCGGCCTTTTTACATTCAGCTCACTACTTATGAAGGCTTTTTAGCATTCTTATCTTTCACCAAGAACGCTGCCAGCGCTGGCAAGACAAAGATGGCGCCAAGCATGTTCACCAAGAACAAGAACGCCAGCAAGATGCCCATATCGGCTTGGAACTTCAGCGCTGAGAATGCCCAAGTACCCACCGACACACTCATGGTAATCGCGGTAAAGATCGCCGCAGTACCACGCTGCTGAAGCGCTTTATGGAAGGCACTAGGCAGGTCGTCGCCATCAGCCATTGCATGCTTCATACGCTCGAACAGATAGATGCCGTAGTCAACACCAACACCCACCCCAAGCGCCACCACCGGCAAGGTCGAAACCTTCAGGCCAATGCCTAATGTTGCCATCAAGGCGTTGCACAGCACGGCCACAATCGCCAATGGCACCACGATGCAAAGCACCGCTGCGATCGAGCGGAACTCGGCATAGCACAGCAAAGAAATCGCCGCGAACAACAGCATTAGCATGATGGGCTCAGCTTCATCAACAGCTTCGTTAGTCGCCGCCATGATGCCCACGTTGCCACTGGCTAAGAGGAAATCGATGTTCGGCTGCGGGTTAGCCGCCGTGTAATCTTTCACTTCTTGGATGATGTGCGTCAGCGTTTCACCTTGGTGATCCTTGGTGAAAATAAGCACCTGCATAACGCTACAGTCGGTGTTCAACAAACCAGTCCCGGTATCAATCGGGGTTACCGACTGCGCCAACACGGCTTGGTTACGCGAATGCACACGCCAACGTGGATTACCCTCGTTCCAGCCGGCGTTGACCACTTTCGACAAGCCCGCCAATGAGATCGTGCTTTGCACGCCATTCACATCGCGCATGTAATTTTCAAAGCGATCGATAGCATCCATCACCGGGAAATTGGTGCAAGCGCCATCGATATCTTTACTCTTCACAATCACAGACAAGACATCGACGCCGATCGAGAAGCTATCGACAATCGCCGCCACATCTTTGTTATAGCGCGAGTCATCACGTAGCTCGGGAATGCCCTTGCCCAAGTCGCCAGTTTTCATATTGCGCGACTGTATGGCAGCACCGGCCATCAATAGTGCCGAGACGATCAGCACCACCACAGCGGCCTTTGGCGTAGCAAACACTTTGATGCGCGACCACATCCAATCGCCGCGATCATCGCCACCTTGGCTTTGCAGCTTCGCCGTTTCTTTTGGCGATAACTTTAAATATGACAGCAGAATGGTCAGCAACATTTTGTTGGTGATGATCATCACCGCCACACCAAGGCTGGCTGTGATGGCAAGTTCACGCACAATATCAATGGCGATAAACACGATCACCATAAAGCCAACAGCGTTAGCCAGTAGTGCCATAGCGCCAGGCACAAAGAGCTTAGCAAATGCCGAGCGTGCTGCTTCTAGCGCGCCGTGACCAGACACTACCTCCAGCTTCCATGCGTTAGTCATCTGCACCGCATGGCTAACCCCGATAGAGAAAATCAGGAAGGGAACAAGAATAGATAACGGGTCAATACCAAAGCCTATCAGCGGCAAAATACCGAGCAGCCAGACCACTGGTACCGTGGCGCATAGCAACGCTAGGCCAGTGATTTTTGCCGAACCGGAGTACCACAACAGCAGCAATGCAGTGATGAAAAATGCCACTACGAAAAACACCAATACACCTGCAGCGCCTTGAGCAATATCGCCCACTGCTTTAGCAAAGCCAATGATGTGAATGTCTACATTGTCGTTGGCGTATTTAGTGCGAATATCCTCAAGCTTTTTCGCAACTACTTGATAGTCCAGCTTCTTACCCGTTGTCGGGTCAACCTCTAACAGCGAAGAAGAGATCATCGCGCCTTGAAAATCGTTCGACACCAAACGCCCAACATGACCGGACTTAAGTACGTTGCCTCGAACCTGCTCTAGGTCTTCTGGTGTGCCTTGGAAAGTCGCTGGAATAACGTTACCGCCAGCAAAGCCCTCTTCCACCACCTCAATAAAGCGTACGTTCGGTGTAAATAGCGATGTCACTGTAGCTCGGTCAATGCCGGGCAAAAAGAACACCTCATCGGTGACTTTCTTCAGTGTGTCGAAAAACTCAGGGTTGTAGATGTCTTTGCCATCTTTGGTCCGCAGCGCAATCAATACGCGGTTGGCACCACCGAAAGTTTTTTGATACTCCGTAAAGGTTTGCATATACGGATGTTCGAGCGGAATCATCTTGGCGAAACCAGCATCCACCCGTAGCTGTGATGCCGACATCCCCAATAAAACTGTCATGGCCGCAAACAGGCCGAGGAAAAACTTACGATGCCCAAATAACAAATTAGACAGTGACTGAACCAAACCATGCATGCTCATAAATATCGTCCTGGTCAGTTAAAGCTAATGGGATGAGCGCCCTGCTCACCGAAGGCAGTCGCGCCGGTAGCAGTTTCCATTACCGAAGTCAGCATGGGGCTACCTTCGATTTTTGATTGGCTAAAAGTAAGTCCGCCATCGCGGCTACTTAAGACCTCACCACTTTGACCCACGAGCAATAGCTGGCCGCTCTCCGATAGCGTGGAGCCGAAGAGAGACGTTGTCACTGGACTATTAATTTCGACAAAGCTCAAGCCGCTGTCGGTGCTTCGCACGATCTTGCCGCGCATGCCGTAGCCAACAACTTCCGTTGCACCAACCGAGTTAATACCAAACAGCGTGCCGTCATATGGAGACTTGATAGGCTGCCATGTGACACCGACATCGGCCGAGCGCAGCACAGTACCAAGCTCGCCAACGATCACCAAAGTGCCATCACCCAGTTTCGCAATGGCATTTAAGTGACGATCGCCGCCCTCAGGCAAAATCATGCGCGTTTCCCACGTCTTGCCGCCATCTTTGCTTTCCATGAACAAGCCATAAGCACCAATGGCAAATGCATGGTCGGCATCGACAAAGACAACATCGAGCAACGGTGTTTCATACTCAGGATCATCATGCGTGATGCTCCACGTCAAACCGCCATCATTGGTCAGTAAAACGATTGAGTCGTGCCCAACAGCCAAACCGCGCTTGGCATTAAAAAACTTCACGCGCGTTAGTGTGGTTTCAGTCGGTGACTTAATCGATTGCCAAGCCGCATCTGGTGTTGCTTGCCGGAAAATACGTCCGCGCTCGCCAACACCAATGCGCAAGTCATCAATCTCCGCGACCGACATCATCATGGTAGTTGTGAGCTGCACTTCGGTGCTGGGTAGCGGCGGCCCTGAACGATGCGAAAATGCATAGCTCAGGGTAGCGGCGACAAACACCAGAAATAACGCCGGAATGGCTTTCGACATAGTCACGCTTCCTTATTTAGCAATCTACTTAAGTTGTTATCGTGTACCCATAGAACGTAAGCCCGACGGAGAAAAGTCCGACGCGTTACGCGAAATACGGGTATACACCTTCGACTCTTCGTTAACTAAACCCATTGCTAGGTAACGGCCCGACTGCAAGTCGTGATGCACTTCAGCAGTGGGGTTGATGCCTGGAATATCATAGGCTTGTAATACATGTTGCTCAGCAACGCGCCAAAGTTGACCACGGCCATCGTAGGCATCTGTAGCTAAAATCGTCCAAGAGTCCTCATCAATGTAGAAAGTACGGCGGCTGTAGATATGGCTGGTGCCACTCTTCAGCTTGGCTTCGACTACCCACACACGATGTAGCTCATAACGTGCGTGGTCTGGGTTGATGTGGCCCGGGCGAATAATATCGCTGATCTTAATTTTGTTGCTGCCTAGATCATAAGAGTTGTAAGGCACATAGATCTCTTTTTTCCCGACAAGAGTCCAGTTATAGCGATCAGTGGCACCGTTAAACAGTGTGAAATCGTCGTTTGTTCGTAAACCATCCGCCGCAACCCCCGGATTGTCATAGGCAACGTTGGGCGCTAAGCGCACGCGACGCTGGCCAGGGTTATAGCTCCATGCCTGACGTGGGTTTTTGATTTGGTTTATGTACTCATGAATAAGCAGTACTTGGCCTGCCAAACGTGCTGGCGCGGTGACTGTTTGCAAAAAGTTTGTCAGCTTATTGTCTTCACGATCAGCCGGTGATTTACGCAAGTTGTTGTAATGAAAGTCGTACTCATACTCAAACCGTACTGGGGTATAGCTACCGCCTGTCGTCACAGCCACCTGCTGGTTACTAACTGCGAAGCTATCACCGCGATAAGCAGTGATGTGATTGAGCATCGGCTCAACCCCAGTTTTTGGAATAGGGAAAGGCACACCAACCGAGGCACCATCAAAGCCATTGCCACCAGGCGCTAATTTCACACGCGTGGCATTAGCCTTTGATGCCTCATAAATAGCTTGTGGATAAGCCGCTGTACGATGCGTGGGATATACATTCATTTTCCACGTTGGATATTTCTTTAGCAGCGCCTGCTGACCCGCAGTGAGGTTAGCTGCATATTGACCCATATTGCTTGCGCTAATAGTGAACTTTGCTTTTTCACCGGCAAATGGATTCGGGTAGTGATCACCCTCCTTAAAGCCCGCAGGCGCCTTGGTGATGCCACCTGTCCATGCCGGAATAGTGCCGTCGGCATTGCCTGCCTTCTCAGCACCCACTGGTGTTAACTCTCCGCCCAGCTTTGCGGCTTCATCAGCACCGACCGCTAAAGCAGAGCTGCCAATAATGCTTAGCGCAGCGGCTAAGGCAAGTTTAGAAAAATTCATAATAGCTCCGTGTATTTTAGTTATTAAAAGGAGTAGCTGAGACTAGCCGCGACAAAGTCGCGATCTATGCTGGGGTTGGTAATACTTTCATAGTTACGTGACTGGCCATTTGGTAATGTGGTTGGGCCAGATGGCGCACCGCAGGCTACACCGCCCTGAAGGCTAGAAAGATCTACAGGTAGAGGAACAAGAGAAAGATCGGGAACGACAGGCGCTGGAGCATTGCAATCAGTACCTTTCAAGACTCTCCCTCCGAAGAAGTTGGTATATGAAAAGTCAGCGCTCCACACTTGATTATAAACTGCGTTTACACCCAAGGAAATTGAGTGAGACCCTTCATTAAAGAACTGACTTACACCTTTTAGGTCACCCGCATAGACTATGCGCGGCAGCATGTTCACGCCGGAAAATACGTTCGCGTACTCCAGGCGGCCAATCAGGCGAACACCAAAAGAAGCTTTGGTGGCATAGCCTTCATCCCCAGGCTGCACCGAGCCATTGGCGACCACGGCATTTGGATAAGGAAAATCTACAGGCACCGTACCACCTACACGGACTTGCCCATTTTGAGCAGATGGCAAATACACACCAGGACCGTTGAATTTAATACCATCGGGTAGGTCTTGATAAAATGCAGCCGCCTCAAACAGCGCAATTGCTTGTGTCGCTCCTAGCACATTGGGAATCGCTTTAATGGCTAAAATTTGCAGCTGATGCGCTTCGACACTGCGATAGCCTTGAATGTACTGGTCAGTTTCAGGATCATCGGGAACCCCTGCCTGATTAGGCAAGCCTAGTGCCGCCAGCGTCAGCTCGGTGGTGCTAATTTGCACTGGCAAATTAGGCCGATACGAGTATTCGCCACTCAAAGCAATGCCAAATGGCCCTGGTGTACTAAAACTCAGCCCATAGAGCTGGATGTCTTCTGGGTATTCAGCAAAAACACTAGCGGTGTTTGCATCTCGTAAAAAAGGTGTTGCAGCATCTTTTTCCCCAGCTAGCAAACTGGCTAACGGCAAGCGGCTATGGTAGTTGATGGCGTAAAACCCTAGCTCAGTCTCACCAACCAACCAACGCAGTGCCGCACCGAACTGACCATCATCGCGGGCGTCACGATCTCCAATACGAGGCACTGCGGATGTGTCGCTAGCGGCAGGACCAGGATTGGCAGGCCCACGATCAGGCGTACGCCCAAAGCCAGTAAATGCCTCTCGACCTCCTGGGCTAAACACATCAGTAGTACTGAAAAATGTTCCGAAGGGATCAATTTCAAAGTGTTCCCATTTCAGCTGATAGAAAGCCTCAAGGGTGACGTCATCAGTGATTTGTTGTGATGCATAGACCATTGGTACTGGAATAAATGCCTCTTTCAGCTCCGAGCCTGGAACCCGCAAACGCTGAAGGTCGATCGGGTTAATGACATTGACCCCACCCTGAATCAGCGCACCCTCCCCCCAGCTCACAACTTGACTACCTACCCGAAGGTTCAAATTACGACCCGCGATATCAAAGCTATGACGCAAGTACCAATCGTAAGCCTGCATATCAAAGTCAAGGCGCTTATGTGCCTCTAAACCAAGCTCATCTTTATTTTGTGCGGCTAGATCAGCAGCGTAGCCAAAACGAACAAAAAGCCCTGTTTTACCATATGACAAATCAACGTCATGGCTAGCTTTTAAAACAGTCGAGACAACTTCGCCTTTCTTATAGTTTATGTTGCCACTGTCTTCGTTAACGCTCCGTGATGTGCCGCCATTCGCGATACCTACGACGCGAGGGTCTGGATCCTCAGTTCGGATCAGAGTCCCTACGGAGAGTGATGTATCAAAGACAAATGTACCGTCACCATCGGCGAAGTCGAAGCGTGCCGCATGGCTGGGCAGTGCCAGTGTGCATGAGAGTAGTGAAATAGCGCAGGCTAGCGGTTTTCGGCGGAGGGCGCGTGCGATCATGGCGAATACCTTTTATTATTTTTTATGGGTGTTCAGCGCCTACTTATACATACGTAACAAGGTGTTCACAACGAACAAAAATCTAATTGTTCAAATAATAAACCAATCAAACTTTTGTTTGCTTTTAGCGCATACCACCTTGGCGCAAGGCATTTGGTGAAAAGTCTGACGACTTGAATCGTTCAGCGCGATAGACACGAGGCTCCTCATTTATCAATCCAGATACAAGATAGCGTCCAGACAGTAAATCGTGATGCACCTCTGCAACTGGCAGTAACGCTGGGATATTATGTGCCTGCACAGTGTGCAGCTCCGAGACGCGCCAGAGCTGATCGCGCTGATCATAGGTATCCGCAACCATAATGCTCCACGAGTCTTCATCGACGTAAAATGTGCGCCGGCTGTAAAGATGACTAATGCCTGCCTTCAACCGAGCCTCTACGACCCAAACACGGTGCAGCTCGTAACGCGCGGGCGCCGGATTAATATGACCGGGCATAACGATGTCACTAATCTTCAACTTATCACTGCCTAGTGCGTAAGCGTTGTATGGCACTAGCAGCTCTTTTTTACCCACTAACGTCCAGTTATAACGATCCGTCGCGCCATTAAACAAGGTAATGTCATCGTTCGTTCGTAGGCCATCGGAAGCTGCGCCTGGGTTGTCGTAAGCCACATTAGGGGCTAGGCGCACACGGCGCTGACCAGGGTTATATGTCCACGCCATACGTGGATTCTTCACTTGATCAATATACTCATGTACCAACAACGCCTGCCCCGCTAAGCGTGCTGGCGCGGTGATTTGCGAAATCACATTGATGAGCTTATTGGGCTCGCGCTCAGCAGATGACTTTGTTTGATTGTTGTACTGAAAGTCATACATTGTCTCGAAACGTACCGGCGTGTAGTCGCCAGAAACTGTCACGGCAGCCTGCTGACTACTCACAGAGAAACTATTGCCCCGATATGCAGTGATGTGATTCCAAATCACCTCCACACCAGAGGCTGGTTGCGGAAATGGCACACCGCTGCTTGTGCCAACAAAACCATTCCCACCATCGACCAAGCTAACACGCTTAATATTTGCCGCAGAATCGTCATAAACCGACTGCGGGAAAGCCGCACTGCGCCGTGACGGATATACGTTCATCTTCCACGTCGGATACTTCTTCAGCAATGCCTTCTGACCAGCCGTAAGCTGTGTGGCATAACTCGCCATATTGCTAGCAGTTACCGAATACAGCGGCTTATCGCTGGCATATGGGTTTGGATAATGATCCCCTTCCTTAAAGCCTACTGGTGACCGACTAATACCACCCGTCCATGCGGGTATAACACCTGAAGCATTCGCCGCTCTCTCAGCACCAATAGGCGTAAGACCGTTTTGCTCCAATACATTGGCGGCCCAAGCACTTGGCATCGTCAATAATATTAGGCCACAACTAAAGGCTACTACCGTCACTGTACGCATAGCGCACTCCCAATAAACAAATATAAGAAAGCCAGCACGATGGCTGGCTTTCTTCACTTCAACCGCGCTTAGCGAACGCCAGCACGACGTAGGCCGTTTGGCGAGAAATCAGCGGCTGAGCGTTTGATCGGCACATACACTGTTTTCTCATCATTACGCAGACTCATCGCCAAGTAGCGAGCCGACTGCAGGTCATAATGAACCTCAACAGTTGGATACTGCATGGGCACATCGGCGTAGTTGATGTTGTGCTGCTCAGATGTTCTCCAAAGCTGGCCACGGCCATCATAAGAGTCTTGCAGCACGTTCATCCAAGAGTCTTCGTCGATGTAGAAGGTACGCTTGGAATACACATGGCTAGTGCCAGGCTTCAGTGTTGCTTCAACTACCCAGACACGATGCAGCTCATAGCGAGCAGCATCAGGATTGATGTGACCGGGCTTCAGCACATCAGCCATTTTCATCTCGTTGCCACTGATTTTGTACGAGTTATAAGGAATGTAGACTTCCTTTTTGCCCACCAGTTTCCAGTTATAACGATCAGTAGCACCGTTGAACATTTGGAAGTCATCGTTGGTACGCAAGCCATCAGCAGCGGTGCCTGGGTTGTCATAGGCTACGTTTGGCGCCAAACGAACGCGGCGCTGACCTGGGTTATAAGTCCAAGCGCGACGCGGATCTTTCACTTGGTCAGCGTATTCGTGAACCAGCAGAATGTTACCGGCCAGACGCGCAGGTGCAGTCACAGATTGCAAGAAGTTGAAGAGCTTGTTCGGTTCGCGCTCCGCTTTTGGCTTAGTCAAGCTGCCGTAATGGAATTCAAACTCATACTCAAAACGCACCGGCGTGTAGGAACCGTCGCGCGTAACAGCAGCTTGGCTCCAGTTTGTTGCATAAGCTTCACCACGATAGCGGGTTAGGTGGTTCCAAATAACTTCCAAACCATTTTTCGGAATGGGGAACGCGACACCACCGTCAGTGCCTTTAATGCCGTTGCCACCTTCAGTTAACGAAGCGCGAGTAGCGTTGGCCATGGTTTCATCGTAATGACCTTTCGGAAACGATGAACTACGACGCGTTGGATAAACGACTAACTTCCAGTCTGCATACTTTTTCAACATTGCCATCTGACCTGGGGTCAAACTGTCTTTGTATTTGTCGGCATTTGCTGCAGTGATTGTGAACAATGGCTTGTCGTTGTACGGGTCTTTGTAATGATTACCGGTTTTGAAGCCAGCGCCTGCTGTGGTCAAGCCGCCGGTCCACGCCGGGATAGTGCCGGCCGCGTTACCTGCTTGCTCAGCACCCATCGGCGTCAGCGACTTACCCAGCTTGGCAGCCTCATCTGCACTTACCGCCGCAAATGCCGGCATGGCCACAGTCGCTGCAATAGCAGCGGCCAGTAGATGTTTTGTCATATTTTTCATAAAAGTCTTCTCGCTCTTATAGTTAGATTAGAAGGCATAGCTGACGGAAGCAGCGATAAAGTCGCGGTCTGCCAGTGCTTGAGTAGTTGAGCTTCTGGTTGGGTCAGCAGGAGCAACAATATTTTCACCACCAAAGAAATTGGTGTAAGACAGGTCAGCTTGCCACTTACTTTGGTAATCGGCGCCAACACCAACACTTACAGCCTTATTACCTTGCGTGAAAGTTGGGCTTGTACCGCGGAGATCATGCGAGAGGGCAATTCGTGGCGTTAGATTAATGGCGCCTAACGCGTTGTTATAAGTTGCTCTCACCAAAGCACGGTAACCATAAGAGTTACGCGTCATAATACCTTTGTTTGTGAAAGCACCCCCGGGTGCAGTTGGAGTAGTTGTGTAGTCAAGACCAGTGCCGTTGAAGTCAAGACCACTTGGTAGGTCTAAGTAAGCGTAACCCGCCTCTGCCACCCCAACTACTTGCGAGGAACCCAACATCCGCCCAAACGTTTGGGTCGCTGTAATTTGAGCTTGATGCACACCAACTCTTTTATAGCCTTCCACAAACTTACCCCAGTTGGCTGGATCAGCAGGATTCATGCCTGCAATTCCAGTATTCAAAGGTAAATTGCCAAACGATAACAACTCATTGAGTAAGTTGTTTGCCGCCAATTGCAACGGCTGATTCGGGCGATATGAATATTCGCCCTGAAGTGCCACGCCTAGAGGACCTAATGTATTAAAGCTTAGGCCGTACATGGCTATATCTTCAGGATACTCCACTACATAACTAGCATCTGCGGTTGCGGCAGCACCAGTTTTCCCCGAGTTAGATACAGTTCCTGAAATTAACGGCGTACGACTGTGATAGTTGGCGTGATAGATGCCGAATTCAGTGTTATTCAAATCAGGAGCAAGTATACGAATTGCCACACCATATTGGTCTGTCCCACTAGGCTTTTTATCGGCTCCACGCTTAATAAAAACCCCTCTGCCAAATGAATCAGAGCGATCCTCAACTGCCGCGCCACCAGCGATTAGAACTTTTTCGCCGCCGGGAGATGCAAAGTCGTTAGTGCTAAAGTACGAGCCATTAGGCTCAATACGTGTCTCTCTGAATTGATACTGATGCACAAGCTCTAGGCTCATATTGTCAGTAACATCAAGAGTGAGCTGAGTCATGCCAATAGGCAGAAATGCTTCTTTTAGCTCTGACCCAGGCGCGCGTAGCTTGGCAACGTCCACCGGGTTTAAAGTGTTGATACCATTTGGAATAAATGTACTTTCACCCCAACTAACTACTTGCTTGCCAACACGGACGCCTAAGCTACGCTCGCCAACTGCAAAATTACCGCGCAAATAGGCATCATATATCTCATAGTCATGGCCTAAGCGGTTACGAATAGTGCGCTGATTTGCACGCTCCGGATCAAAGTCTTTATTTTGAATCGCATGATCGTAAAAAGATAAAACTCTTAAAAACGCACCCAAGTTTTTATAGTCCAACGATACATCATTGGACATTTTGAAAAGCGACGAAACTAAGTCGCCGCGCTCGTAGTTGGCATTACCGTTATCGTAGTTGCCACTATTCCGAACACCCCCATTTGCAGGCAACAGCAAGTTTTTATCTTGGGCTGTCACACGCCACAGCGCGCCATAGGTCAAAGTAGTATCAACAGAGCCTTTAACTTCATCGGTTACATCAAACTGAAAAGCTTGGGCAGGAATGGAACCCATCAGGCCGACAGCGGCGATTGCAGCCACCAGCGGTAAGCGTCGTGGGCGTTGTGCAGTGTATTTCATGTATGGCCTCGTTATTGTTATTCCAACAGCCGTCAGATATGCGTCATTTTTAGCAAAGAGGCAATGTTACTCATCTGTAATACTTCCCGATGAGTGGTAGCCCTTGTTTGCCATTTGTATAAGCAAAACCACCCTTACGCGCCAAACCTGCAACCAAAGTCGTACGCACTCATATAGCAATAGACAAAGCCTTCGCGCTTTATCACACTAGGGGCGCAAAAGTGTTCAGCGTAAGCGCTGGTCTGTTCCGACGAACGGACGGGAAGTTGGTGTAAAACCAACGCTGCCCCCGCAACGGTGACCCTGGTTAAGGTACTCAAATCGCCACTGTCCAACAGGATGGGAAGGTGAGTACCCTCGGCTTTTAGCCCGCCAGACAGCCCGGAGACCGACTTTTGCAAACAACGGCCAGCGCGGCGGGCGCTCTATCCGAAGCATGTTTGCGCCATCTCTCGGCGCACTCGGCCTTCGTGCTGGCTTTTTCAGCCTTGTTTGCGGGGATGCAAACAGCACGAGAGTCACTTAAACACATGAAACACCTGTCGTTATTCCTAGCCCCAGTGGCCGCTTTTGGCGCACTGCCCGCCATAGCCGCAAGCGCACCAAGCCTCGACGAAGTCGTCGTTACCGCCAGCCGATCCTTAGAGCAATCAAATGCTCGCCTAGATGCAGCCACAGTCATCACTCGAGCCGATATTGAGCGTCAGCAGGCAGCAACTTTAGCCGACATCCTCCGCAACGCTACCGGCATTGCCATAGCGCCAAATGGCGGCTCATTAACATCGACCGGAGTCTTTTTACGTGGCTTCGCCGCCAAACAAATATTAGTTTTGATCGATGGCGTGCGCGCAAATGACAGCAATGTCGGCCAGTTCGATTTCTCCTTACTACGTGCCGATGATATTGAGCGTGTCGAAGTAGTGCGCGGTGGCTATAGCAGCCAATATGGCTCAGACGCCATGGGTGGCGTGATTCAGATCTTCACGCGCCGAGGAAACCAAAACAGTATCAGCGTGCGTGCAGGCAGCTACGGCACCTTAGAAAGTACAGTTAACCTAAGTCACAGCGGCAATAGCACTAAGCTCGGGGCATCATTCGGTCAGCTAGATACGCAGGGCTTTGACGCCGGCAATGAAAACTTCCAAGCGGCAAACTTCTTCGTCAACTCACCCGATAAAGATGGTGGCCGCCAGCGCACCGCTCGCCTGTTCGCCAGTCATGAAATTAACGCCACAAACTCCATAGATGCCTCGGCGATCTTTAAAGAGCAGCATGCCGAATATGATGATGGTGAAACCGACGGTAACTTATCTATCGTTAATCTTGCTTACGAAACCGAGCTCTCCAAAGACTATAAACAGCGCTTTAGTTTTGGCCATAACAAAACCTTCCTGTCGAACCAAAACAGTTGGGGCGCAAGCAAAATTAACACTTTGCGAAACAGCATCGATTGGCTGCACACGGTTAAAACAGGTGCTATCGGCACTGTAACGGGTGGCCTAAATGCTAGCTATGAAAAGACTCAAGCGCCAAGCATCAATCGCTCCCTCAACGATCACGCCGCCTACCTCATTAATGAGCATCGCGTAGGTGATGTCAGCTATCGCCTAAGTGGTCGTTATGAAAACCATGAACAATGGGGCGTGCAGAATACTGGCGCTGTGCGTGTTGGTTACGCAGTGTCTGAAGCGATCGATATTTACGCCGGTTATGGCACCAATTTTCGTGCTCCAACAGCTGCCGAACTTTTCGATGACAGCTTTGCCTCTAACAACCCAAACTTGAAGCCAGAAACCAGCCGTCAGCACGACATTGGTGCGGTTTGGCGCTACCTCCCTAACCATAAAGTTAGCGTTAACATTTATCGCACTGATGTGCAGGACCTGATCAACTTTGGCCCTGGCTTTAAACTTGCCAACACGAAGTCTGCGACACTCGAAGGCGTGGAGTTAGATCTCAGCGGCAAACAAGGTCGTGTGGGCTATAGCGTTGGTGTGGTTCGTGCTCGCAACGTCGACGAAAGCACTGGAGCGGAATTAATTCGCCGCCCTCGCCTGCAACTCAATGCTGATGTCAATTACGCTGTAAGCGATACAGTATCGATTGGCACTCAGCATCTTTCACGAAATAAAACAGATGATTTTGGCGGGAAAAATGACGGCTTTGCGACATTTAATGCCTACGCACAATGGCAGGTGATGAAGCAGCTAGATCTAGGTCTGCGCCTCGATAACCTTACCGACAAAGACTACGAACTAGTTAAAGGCTATCGTACGGCTGATCGCAGTGCTTATGTGACAGCCAACTATCGCTTCTAAGCTAAAGCTCACTACTTCACTGATTTTTCAGGAGCAGCACCATGGGCAATCGCCTGACGAAAATCTACACGCGCACCGGTGATGACGGCACTACTGGACTCGGCGATGGCAGTCGTGTGCGCAAGGATGCGTTGCGGGTCGAGGCCTATGGCACTGTGGATGAAACCAATGCTCAGGTTGGCATGTTGCGCGCCGCGCTCGCGGCCGATCATTCGGCGCAGATTATGTTGGAGCATATTCAGCATGATCTGTTCGATGTCGGTGGTGAGCTTTGCATCCCCGGCTATGAGCTAGTCACAGCAGCCTATGTGGAGCGTTTAGAGTCGGCGATTGATGCGGTGAATTCTGAGTTGCCGGCGTTGAAGGACTTCATCTTGCCCGGCGGTTCGCCAGCGGCAGCGGCGGCACATGTGGCTCGCACGGTGAGCCGGCGTGCCGAGCGGCGTACACTGACTTTGGCCGATGCAGAAACGGTAAATCCGCAGGCGATTAAGTATCTAAATCGCCTGTCGGACTACTTTTTTGTCTTGGCGAGGCAGTTAGCGCGAGCCGATGGTGGCAACGAAGTGTTGTGGCGTAAGCGCTCTGGCTAAACCGTGCATACGTGAATGAATAAGATGTTTTGATGTAAAAAACCGCCGCCACTGAGTTCCAGTGGCGGCGGTTTTTTATTCTACATCGCGTTAGCTTTAAATCAGCAACTGTCGAATATCCGCCATCAGCGCCGCCAGTCGCGTAGTGAAACGCGCCGCCGCCGCACCATCAATCACGCGATGGTCATAGCTCAGTGATAACGGCAACTGCAGGCGTGGCTCAAACGCTGAGCCATTCCATACCGGCGCTTTGCTCGCTCGCGATAGTCCCAAAATAGCGACCTCCGGCCAGTTCACTAATGGCGTGAACGCCGTGCCGCCAATCCCGCCGAGCGACGAAATAGTGAAACTAGCGCCCTGCATTGCAGCTGGTGGCAATTTACCGGAGCGCGCTTGCTCGGCTAGTACACCTAGCTGCTCGGCAATCTCGCGCAAGCTCATGCGGTCAGCATTGTGCAACACCGGCACCATCAGACCATTGGGCGTATCTACCGCGATGCCAAGATTGACGTATTGCTTGAGCACCAAGCTTTCGCCATCACGGCTCAAAGAGGCATTGAACTGCGGCATTTCGCGTAGCAAATACGCTACCGTTTTCGCCGCCAGAGCAGTCATGGTCAGCGATAGGCCATCGGCCTTAAAGCGGTCGCGCTGGGTTAAGCGAAACGCCTCAAGCTCGGTAATATCGGCCAAATCAAACTGCGTGACTTGCGGCACCATCAGGCTTGAGCGTGCGAGGTTTTCAGCTGATTTACGCTGAATACGCGAGCGCGGCGTCAGTGTGATCTCACCCCATTTCGTGTAGTCCGGCTCAGGAGGTAGCTCGCCAAAGTTCATGCCAGAGCCGCCACCGCTAGCCGGTGCTTGGCTCAAGCGCGATTTCACCCACGTATGCACATCTTCTTTCAGCAGGCGGCCATTAGGGCCTTGCCCTGATGGCAGCGCGGCTAAGTCAACGCCCAGCTCGCGTGCTAAGCGCCGCACAGCAGGGCCGGCATGAACAGCCTTGCTGGGCGCCGTTTCGGCAGCTGAGGCCGCAGCCGGTGCACGAGGCGCTTGGGGTTCAGCCGACTTATCAACTACTGGGGCTGATGCCGCTGGAGCTGATGAAGCTTTAGCCTCCTGAACAGGCTCAGTACTGGCCTTAGGCTCTGAAGCAACCTCAACTTTCGCTTCAGCTGGCTTCTCCGCAGCCGATGCTGCATCCGCACCAGCCACCTCTATCACACACAGCGCATCACCCTCTTTCACGCTAGTGCCCACCGCCACCGACCAAGACACAAACACGCCGTCTTCTGGTGCCGGTAACTCAAGGCTGGCTTTGTCAGACTCCAACACCGCGATGGGCTGCTCTTTTTTCACTGTCTCGCCAGGCTTAACCAACAGCTCAATCACCTCGGCGGCATCGACGCCTAGATCAGGCACTTTCACAGAAATAGTCATAGCGCCCTCCTTAAGCTGTCGCCGAATGTGCTTGCTCGGGGTCAATGCCCCATTGCTCGCGAGCGGCCAACAAGGCATCTAGTGCAATATCACCGCTAGCGTGCAGGGCTGCCAATGCGACGTATGCCACATGTGCTGAATCGACCTCAAAGTGACGGCGTAGCTGCTTGCGCGAATCGGAACGGCCGAAGCCATCGGTACCCAAAACACGATACGCACGGCCATCGGGAATGAAGGCACGAATCTGATCGGCGTGAACTTTCATATAATCGCTGGCAGCAATGATTGGGCCTTTGCTACCAGTCAGCTGATCAGTGACCCATGCGCTGCGCGGCTTCTCATCAGGATGCAGTGTATTCCAGCGCTCTACATCGAGACCTTCGCGACGCAACTCGGTGAAGCTCGGCGCGCTCCAAACTGCAGCACGCACACCAACAGCGGCCAGCAAGGCCACTGCACCTTCAACTTCGCGCAAGATAGCGCCACCGCCCATCAACTGAACTTCTGGGCCTTTGCCACGCTTAGCTGGCTGGAACTTATACAGACCACGACGAATGCCCTCCTCACAACCAACCGGCATCGGTGGGTGTGGGTAGTTTTCGTTCAATGTAGTCAGGTAGTAATACACATCTTCCTGCTCGCCAAACATGCGGCGCAAGCCGTCCTGCACAATGACGGCAACTTCGTAGCTATAAGTTGGGTCATAGCTCACGCAGTTCGGCACGGTCGCCGACAGCACGTGCGAATGGCCATCTTCGTGTTGCAAGCCTTCACCGTTTAGCGTGGTGCGGCCCGAAGTAGCGCCAACTAAAAAGCCGCGTGCGCGTGAGTCGCCAGCAGCCCAAGCCAAGTCGCCAATGCGCTGGAAGCCAAACATTGAATAGAACAGGTAGAACGGAACCAAGGGTTGGTTATGAATGCTGTACGAGGTAGCGCAAGCAATCCACGCACTCATCGCGCCAGCTTCGTTAATGCCTTCTTCCAAGATCTGGCCTTTGACATCTTCTCGGTAATACATCAGCTGCGCGTGATCTTCAGGCTCATACAGCTGGCCAACATTGGAGTAAATGCCAAGCTGACGGAACATGCCTTCCATACCGAAAGTGCGCGCTTCATCGGGCACAATCGGCACGATACGTCGACCTAAGCCATCCATTTTCAGCAGCACACCCATCAAGCGAACCAATGCCATCGTGGTCGAAATCGGCCGTTCAGAGCCCGTCGTTATGGTGCTGAGCTGATCTAGCGTAGGCACCGGCAACGCTGTGCCTTCAGTTCGACGCTGCGGCAAATAGCCGCCTAGCTTTTGCCGCCGTTCATGCAGATATTTCATTTCTGGACTATCTGCAGGTGGACGGAAAAATGGCAGATCTTTCAGCTGATCATCGCTAAATGGCATGTCAAAGCGATCACGAAACATACGTAATGAATCAACATCTAGCATTTTCATTTGGTGAGTTTTGTTGGCGGCTTCGCCAGCACCAGTTGCGTAACCCTTAATGGTTTTAGCCAAAATAACCACTGGCTGGCCCTTTGCCGCCATCGCTTCTGCGTAGGCTGCATAGACCTTGAATGGGTCGTGGCCACCGCGGTCCAAACTGGCAATTTCTTCATCGCTCATGTCTTTTACTAGCTCAGCTAGCTCAGGATATTTGCCGAAGAATTTCTCGCGAGTATAAGCGCCGCCTTGGTTTTTAAAGGCTTGGTACTCACCATCGACAGCCTCCAACATGCGTTGTTTTAAAGCACCGGTGTCATCGCGAGCGAGTAGCGGATCCCACTTTTTACCCCAAACGACCTTGATGACTTTCCAGCCAGCACCACGAAACACCGACTCTAGCTCTTGAATGATTTTGCCATTGCCGCGCACAGGGCCATCGAGGCGCTGCAAGTTACAGTTGATGACGAAGATAAGATTGTCGAGCTTTTCGCGGCCAGCTAAGGCGATAGCGCCCAAGGACTCTGGCTCGTCCATCTCGCCATCGCCCAGAAATGCCCAGACTTTGCGACCTTGATCTGGCAGCAATTCGCGGTTGATTAAATACTTCATCACATTGGCTTGGTAGATCGACATGATTGGACCTAGGCCCATCGAGACTGTCGGGAACTGCCAGTAGTCCGGCATCAACCAAGGATGTGGATAGCTTGGCAAACCACCACCGCCAACTTCACGGCGATAACGACTGAGCTGTTCTTCGCTTAAGCGACCTTCGAGAAATGAGCGCGCGTAGATCCCTGGCGCCGAATGGCCTTGGTAATAAATAAGATCGCCAAGCTGCTCGTCATTTGGGGCACGGAAAAAATGGTTAAAGCCCACATCGTAAAGTGTCGCCGACGAGGCGAAGGTGGCGATATGTCCGCCAAGCTCATCGTCATTGTTTTGGTTGGCGCGCATGACAATCGCCAAGGCATTCCAGCGAATCAACGAACGCAGGCGCCATTCGAGATTAGGATCACCGGGCATCAGTGGTTCTTTTTCGCGCGGAACGGTATTTAAATAGGGGGTGTTTAAGCGATCAATTTGAATGCCAAATTGCGGTGCTTGACCGACGAGCCAACCTAATAATTGTCGTGCTCGTTCGGGGGATTCGTTCTCTGCTACTGAAACTAGAGCATCAAACCATTCTTGTGTTTCGATTGGATCAGAATCACCGTACTGACGGGACCGCGCCATGGTTGCCTCCTTATTAGGCTTAGCGGGTGACAGCCTTGTGGGCTGGATAAAGGCAGTCTCTCGGCTAGCGCGGGTAAGCGCAATGCGATGACTACCCAGTCACTGCGATTCTGGCACGCTCTGTCGGATACGCCAAGGCGAAACTGCCTGACACAGGCTTGGAATAGCGCGTAATAAGGATAATCCTGGCCGAGTGAGCGCGAAATCATCAACTCCAACAATGGCATTTCGCTGCACCGCAGGCAACGTACTAAATCGCTGCCAAAACACACGCGCCCTAGGCAGCTCATCCACACCAACTAAAATGATCTCTGTGCGCGCGGCTAAAATGGCCTCTACATTCATGATGGGGGCTTCGATATTACCGCTCGGCACAATGGAATCGACGCCGCATACAGCCATGGCCTGACTGACTAGATTTTGTCGTGACAAGGAATACAGCGGCTGTTGCCAGACTTGGTAAAAGCCACGTAAGCGTGGGCCATCAGCAAAATCTTGGCGAGCTTTAGTGAGATTTGATAGCTCGCTATCGGCGAGCCTTTGCGCATTTTTGCCAAAGCCAGACAACGCGCCGAGCCAACGCAAACGCTCAGGAATGTCATCCAGTGTTTTCGGCGCGATGGCCAGCAAAGGAATTCCCAACCGTTGTAAACGACGCTGCTGCACCGGCGAAAGCCCAGCCGCCCAAAACACGACAAGGTCGGGTCGTAAAGCGCGAACACGCTCCTCGCTAATGCTTCCCGATTGCCCGACCACTGCATGGCCGCTCAAGCTAACGTCGTAACGCCCCGGAATGGGATGATCATCTTGTACGCCAACAATGTGCTGCTTTGCGCCAATGGCCTCGGCCATTTCGACCAAGTGCGGGCCAAGCACAATCCATCGCGTCGGTAGCTTTTTCGGCGCAGTCCATGACTGGCCTTGATCATCCTGCCAATGACTTAGGGCGTTTGCTGCTGGAGCCAGCCCTAGCGCAATGCCGAGAAAAAGGCATTGCGCCAGCCGAATCACATGCCCGGCCAAAGTGTCTTGACGGCAAGAAACACCATCCACACCACTAGTGCTCGTTGCAGCAAGCTTTCGAGCTGATGCATGGCGGTAGCGAGGCCGACTGCGGGCGTAAGCGATGGATCAATGGCGATGGGCTCAGCAGCTTCAGCAGCATCGTCAATGAGCTCGTATGCAACAGTTTCGGTGCGCAATATACGCCCGCTAATTGCAGCCCAGGTGGAGGTGAAATTGCCCGCCAATGCAAAGCTGAGTGCGAGTAAACGCGCAGGGATCCAGTCGGCCAGTCGTAAACAAATTACAGCTAGGCTTTCCTCACTTGCTGCGGCGTCATCACCGGCTTCAGTGCTCAACTCAACTGCTTGCTCATCGAAAGCGACACGGCGCAGTAGATAGTAGCCAAGCGCAGCGACCGGTGTTGCTAGCAGCAGCCAAAACAGTGGTGCGAAGAGCTCATTAAGTTGACTGCGCAGATGATGCTGGCGCGCCAAGCTCAGAGCGTTCTCTAGTAGCTCATCATCACTGGGCCATTCGCTGCCCGCCCATTCGGCTTGATTTTGCTGAAAAATACGATTTGCCTGACTATCGCCAAACACAGCAATAACAATGACGGCACTGAGCAAAAACACGAAAATACTTGCCAGCCCATCTAATAATTGAAGCGCTACGGCCAAAATAATCATTGGCACAATCACCGCGATTGCTAGGCGAAGGCTATTGCCAACCGGCACACGGTGACTCCATCCCAGCCAATGCGGAAGTGGCGTTGACAAGCGTAGTCGCCACTCCTCCGGCATTGAAAAGTAAGCGGCAATAGCGATCAGGGCGAGCAATAACGTCATGTGTTTTCTCCAGGAGGCCGGATGTGCTCAGCAAGCGCCTCAACTTGCGGTGCAGTCGCGACAACACGCGACCAATCAAAACGGGGGCCAGGGTCTGTTTTCCGCCCCGGCGCTATATCACTATGGCCTATCAATTCGCCATTTATAGCCGGATAGTTCTCGGCCAATACGGCTAATAACTCATTGAGGGCATCATACTGCTTATCGCTAAAGGGCTGATCATCGCAGCCTTCTAATTCAATGCCGATGGCGAAATCATTGCAATTATCACGACCTTTATATGTCGATTTACCGGCATGCCATGCGCGCTGATCAAACGCGACGTATTGCACCAGCTCACCATCGCGGCGAATCAGCACATGCGCGGAGACTTCCATGCCTGCAATTTCAGCGAAATATGGGTGCGCTTGCGCATCTAGCTTGCCCGTAAATAACGCATCAATATGTGGGCCGCCAAATTCACCAGGCGGCAAGCTGATGTTATGAATCACTGCCAATGAAATTTCGTTATTCGGGCGCGCATTAAAAAATGGCGATGGGCAATGCCGTGCACCCTTCAACCAATGCTGAGGACAAATACTTAATGATTGACTAGGAACTGTGCTCACGACGACATGCTCGATGAAAACTCTTTCCGCTAGACTACCCAATCCATTCCGCGCTGACCATGACGACCTGCGCGTCTGGCTTTATACTTGCGCCAATAATGACACGCTGCGTAATTTTTTGACCAGCCGCCACTCATTCGCACAGTCTTCGCAGCTCACCGCAAGCAGTGCGTTCACCTTTATTGAGAGCTCATATGAAACCTGAAATGATCGATGCCGCTTTAGCCGCAAACGTAGCCTCGGCGCTTGTGGAAGATATTGGCAATGGTGATATTTCTGCAGCACTTATTCCGCACGGTAAACAGGCAGTGGCGCGCATCATCACCCGTGAAGACATGGTTATGGCGGGCATGCCTTGGGTCGAGGCGACATTTTTATCAGTCGACCGTGAGCTGGTGCTGCAATGGCAGGTGAAAGAAGGTCAAGTCGTGCCTGCTGGCACAGAGCTTTTGCGCATTAGTGGCCGCGCGCGAAGCCTGCTCACTGCCGAACGTTCTGCTCTGAATTTCCTGCAAACCTTGTCGGCAACTGCAACTCACACGCATGCTTTGGTTCAAATGCTAGCGGGCACGAAGGCTCGCCTTCTCGATACACGCAAAACATTGCCTGGCCTGCGCATTGCGCAAAAATATGCTGTTCGCGTTGGTGGTGGCATGAATCATCGCCTCGGCCTTTACGATGCCTTTTTGATCAAAGAAAATCACATCATGGCCGCCGGCTCTATTGCAGCCGCGATTAGCGCTGCACGAGCTTACGCTAGTGATCGCTTAGTTGAAGTTGAGGTAGAAAACCTCGATGAGCTGGCGCTAGCTATTGCAGCTAAAGCAGACCGTATCATGCTCGATAATTTTTCTTTAGAAGACATGTGCACGGCAGTTCAATTAGCCGCTGGTGACATCCCGCTTGAAGCTTCTGGCAATGTCAATCACGAGACTATTCGTGGCATTGCTGAAACAGGCGTCGATTATATTTCGCTAGGCACAATCACTAAAGATATTCGCGCAATCGACTTATCTATGCGATTAATTGAGCAGGGCTAAACGTTAATTAGGCTTGTGGCTCTCGCCTGCGTGTGGTTCAAGCATAACCCACGGCTTAAACAGTCGGCTCTAACAAGCCCAGCTCACTCAAAGTAGCGGCAATATAAGCAAAGCGCCGCTGCTCAACGCCATCAATCTTGATTGTTCCAACAAACATATCGTATGGCCGCACCCAGCGACTCCAATCGCCATAGCAGGTTCGGTAATACACCAACCACTCTTCACTCTCAGAATGCCGTACCACATCAAGCACTTGGTAATACGGCCCTTTGTAATGCTGATATATGCCGCGAGCTATCGTCGGATCTAGTTGATTTTTCATAGTTCTCCATGCCGTAAAAGCGCCCCTAAGTGAGCTCAGACGTCAAAATACGAGTCCCAGCGGGTGTGAGTTGCGTGCACTTTATCAAATTTCAGGCAGCAAAAAGCCCCCGTCATTTCTGACGAGGGCTGTTGCATTA